>JAJXWJ010000007.1:38096-78037 GCA_021781655.1 Bacillota bacterium
ATAGGAGTAATATCTGCTACAAATCTTACAGCTGTAACCTTAATATCTAATATTGGAACTTTTGTATTATATGGATTGACAAATTTGGTTGCTCTTTTAGCATTTAAACGAAGTAAAAAAAGAAATCCATTAACACATATAATAATCCCGATTTTAGGTTTCATAGCAAATTTAGTTATGTTATTAGCAGTATTGTATCTTGGAATTTTAGGTGGTGGAGCAACTCAAACAGCATCTATAGCTGCAATAATTGTTGCATTAGTTTGGCTTGTAATAGGAATTGTTTATTTGAATGTAAACAGTAAGAAGCAAAATCGTCCTATTATTATAAAAGAATAAATATTTTAAGAGGGCTGTAGAAAAATTTAGATTTCAAGCAGCCCTATTAACTGATTATTGGGAGGGGGAAACATTGGATAATTCAGTGGTAAATTTAAAAAGTAATTCTGATTCTATACCTCTCTATGTCCATGGATGTACTGACAAAGGTATGATAAGGGAACACAATGATGATTATTTTGGATATTTTATGCCAGAAGATAAAGCTGTAAATAATAATTTGGGGAGTATGTTTGCTATTGCAGATGGTGTTGGAGGATGTGCAGCAGGAAATGTTGCTAGTGCAGAAGCTGTAAATGTGTTGCTTCAAGAATATTATTTCGGACAGTATACTGATAAGCCACAGGAGAGGTTTAAAAAAGCTTTTGAAAATACGGCTATTCACTTATATGATTTATCTTCCAGTTCAAATACTGCTTTTCAAAATATGAAATGTACGCTAAGTGCTATATTAGTGAGGTATGATAAATTTTATATTACACATGTAGGTGATTCTAAAATATTTCTAATTAGATCAAATAAAATGATTCAGTTAACAAAAGACCATAGTCTTGTAGGAAAACTAGTAAGATTAGGGCTAATTACGGCTGAAGATGCAAGAGTTCACCCTAATAAAAATATAATTTTAAAGGCTTTAGGAGATAGACCAATAATGCCACCAGATTTTTATTCAGGAAAAATAATGGCTGGAGATATTTTTTGTTTAGTAACAGATGGAATGTTAGAACATGAAACTACCGAGGAATTAAAGGAATCAGTAATTAAAGATAATTCAGAAAAAGGTTTAAAGCAAATAATTAAAAAAATGAATGAACGTGGCGGTTATGATAATATGACAATACTTACTGTAAAAGTTAATAAAATATTATAAATTAATCCACACAAGGTCCATAGTTTGATATAATTATAATTAAAGGTGGTGTTAATTTTGACCAAAATAGAATGTATTTTAAGGCCAAATAAAATTCTAGAAGTAAAAGATGCTTTAGGTGGAATAGGAATTACTGGAATGACAGTAACAGAAGCAATAGGCTGCGGACTTCAAAAAGGTCATTTAGATATAGACAATTGGGATACAGAATATAATATTACACTTTTGCCTAAAACTAAGATAGAAATTGTAGTTTTAGATAGCATTGTTGATAAAGTGATAGAAGTAATAATAAAAGCAGCTAGAACTGGTGAAATAGGGGATGGCAAAATATTTACTTATCCAGTTGAAAATGCTGTAAGAATCAGAACTGGTGAAAGTGGAGAAACTGCATTATAAAATTATTAGCAGGAGGAGATAGAATTTGTTATCGCTGGAAATAGGAGCAGTATTTGAAAATAGATTTAAAATTATAAGTTTACTTGGGCAAGGTGGCTTTGCAAAAACTTTTTTAGCAGAAGATATTATGACCAACGGTAAAGTAGTACTTAAATTCCCTGATATAGCACAATTAGGAGATCCTGCTGTTTATGAGCGTTTTAGAAGGGAGATTGCTATTGGAGAACGATTAAATCATCCTGATTTGCCAAGGGCTTTAACTTATTCAGAAGGCAATCCTCCATTTTTAGTGCTAAATTATGTAGAAGGTGAGTCAATAGCAAGTGAGATGAATAATGGACGTAAGTTTTCAGTTGATGAGGTTGTAGAACTTTCTGCTAATTTATTAGATGTATTAGAATATTGTCATGAAAAAGGGATTTGTCACAGGGACATAAAACCAGAGAACTTGTTGTTAGGGACAGATGGGCGAATTAAAATAATCGATTTTGGAATTGCAGGCTTAGAAGGTGCTCCAAGAGTTACATATAGGGGCTTTTCAGGATTGATGGGAACTCCAGAATATATGTCACCTGAACAAATAAAAGGAGAAAGAGGTGGTCCTAGGAGTGATATTTATGCAATTGGTTGCTTAATGTATTATTTATTAGCAGGTACACCTCCGTATACTGGAGACAATCCTTTAACGGTTATGTATCAGCATATGAATGCAAATATGAAACCGTTGACTGAAATTCGTAAAGATGTTACTAAAAATTTATTTGCAGTAATAAAAAAATCTTTAAGAAGAAGAAAAGAAGAAAGGTATGCATCTGCAAAGGATATGGCATATGATTTGAGGAATTTACAAGCTGTTGATGTAAGCATCTTATCAAAGCAAGATCCTCCCCTTGCTTCCGCTGCCACTACTAAAAAATCAAGTTGGATTTTAATCATTTGTTCTATTGTTATAGTTTTGGCTATATTGATTTTAATAATTGTTTTAAAATAGTATAATATAAAAATGGTCTGGCACTATAATGTGAACAGACTATTTTTTTACTGGAAATTTTTAAAAGGTTAATATAAAACTGCATAATAAAATGTGAACAAAAACGATATAACATTATAAAACTGATAATGTTTTGATTGTTTTTATAAAGTTTTATTATCTAATTTTAGATTTCAGTATTGACAAATAAACAATAATATTATAATATTACAAACATAGTAATAATAAATAAAATATTAATCATGAAAAGTGTTAAATATATAGCGTATTTATTAAACATAATAATAAAGTACGTTGCAAATAACGTTTTCATGGAAATCTTAAAGGAGGCGCAATTATGAATCAACTTAATGGAGCGGATACGGTATTTGTTTTTGTATCTACAGTTTTAGTACTTGTAATGACACCTGCATTAGCACTTTTTTATGGTGGTATGGTTAGAAAGAAAAATGTTTTAAGCACCACTGTACATAGTTATGCAGCCATAGCTATAGTATCAGTACAATGGGTATTATTTGGATATACATTAAGTTTCGGAAATGACATTAAAGGTATACTTGGAAATCTTAGTTTTTTAGGATTAAAAGGAGTAGGTTTTGCACCAAACTCAAATTACGCAGCTACTATTCCTCATGAAGCTTTTATGATGTTTCAAATGATGTTTGCTATAATAACAGTTGCATTGGTATCTGGTTCAATAGCTGAAAGAATGAAGTCAATGGCATTCATACTGTTCATTGTTTTGTGGACAACCATAGTATACGACCCACTAGCTCATTGGGTATGGGGAGTTGGAGGATGGATTCATACTATGGGAGCTTTAGACTTTGCAGGCGGTGATGTTGTACACATAAGTTCAGGTGTATCTGGTCTTGTAGCAGCTTTAGTATTGGGTAGTAGAAGAAGAAAAGAAACTGTTACTCCACACAATATTCCAATGACTGTACTTGGAGCTGGACTTTTACTTTTCGGTTGGTACGGTTTTAATGCAGGAAGTGCTTTGGCAGTAAATTCAGTAGCATTTAATGCTTTTATAACAACAAATACTTCAGCTGCAGCTGCAGCAATAGGTTGGAGTACCTTTGAATATATTCACAGAAAGAAAGTTACAGCACTAGGAATAGCAAGTGGACTAGTTGCAGGATTAGTTGCAATAACTCCAGCAGCAGGTTTTGTTTCACCGATGGCAGCGATAATAATTGGATTTATTGGAGGAGCAATCTGCTTTAGCTCAGTAACCTTTATGAAAGGTAAATTTGGATATGATGATGCTTTAGATGCATTTGGTTGTCATGCAGTTGGAGGTATGTGGGGTGGAATTGCCACTGGAATCTTTGCTTCTATTTCAATAAATTCCAGTGGTGCTAATGGACTTATTCATGGTAATCCTAAGTTAGTATTAATACAAATAGTTGCAATAGTCGCAACAATTATCTATTCAGCAATTATGACTTTTGGTATAATGAAAGTTGTAGATAAGTTAATTGGAATAAAAGTCACTAAAGAAGAGGAGCAAGTAGGTTTAGATATTTCTGAGCATGGGGAAGAAGCTTATGGTGGCTTAAATTAATAATTGCGAAAGAGGGTAATTAATATGTCAAAGTTAACGAAGGTAGATATTGTTACATCCCAAGGTAAATTAGAAGATTTAATCGATGCATTAAATGGGATAGGAATTACTGGCTTAACAGTAACAAATGTTTTAGGCTGTGGTATGCAAAAAGGTCATAAGGAGTATTACAGAGGAACAGAAGTTGATATACATCTTCTTCCAAAGGTTAAAATAGAAATAGTGATTTGTGATGTACCAGTTAATGATGTGGTAGAAACAGCAAAAAAGGTACTTCATACCGGTAATATCGGTGATGGAAAAATATTTGTTTACGATGTAGAAAATGTGGTAAGAATAAGTACTGGTGAAGAGGGAAGAGATGCTCTTCAGTATTCAAAATAGAATTTGACAAAAATAATATGGTGTCTTCAGGACAGGGTGCAATTCCCTAACGGCGGTAAAGCCCGCCAGCTATTATTATAGCATGATTTGGTGAAATTCCAAGGCCGACAGTAAAGCCTGGATGAAAGAAGATTATATTAGTATTATTTTATGATACTATTTTGTGTACAATAAAAAGCTCTGGAATTATTATAATTTCAGAGCTATATTTATTTTTCACAAACTTTTTGCCTTGAGAAAAAACTCAAGGCATTTTTTTGTCCTAAAAAATAATGAAAAGAAGGTGAATCTTTGAATGAAAGGTACATGAATCGCGCCTTAGATGGACTTTTAAGGCATGTAAAAAGTTTATAAATTAAGTGTTTTTAAATATAAATTGATGAACAATATATTATTATGTTAAAATACTAATAAAGAAAATAATTAAGGAGATTAAAGTATTATGGATAAAATTGCAAGTTTTACTGTTAATCATTTAGAACTTCTTCCAGGAGTTTATGTTTCAAGAAAAGATAATGTAAATGGAAATATCATTACTACCTTTGATCTTAGGTTTACAAGACCGAACTATGAGCCAGTATTAAACACAGCTGAGGTTCATGCTATAGAGCATTTGGCAGCAACGTTTTTAAGAAACCATAAGGAATTTGGAGAGAAGGATATATATTTTGGACCAATGGGTTGTAGAACTGGTTTCTATTTGATTTTAAGTGGAGATTACAAATCTACTGATATTATTGATTTATTGAAAGAAACTTTTGAATTTGTTGCTAACTTCGAAGGAGAGGTTCCTGGAGCTAAAGCAAGAGATTGTGGTAATTATTTAGATATGAATCTTCCAATGGCAAAATATATTGCAAAAAAATATTTAGAAGAAGTACTATATAAAATAAGCGAAAAAAATACTAATTATCCTAATTAGCACTGAATTAAAATTTATTAGTATATTTAATTTTAAGTATAAATAGGCAGTATTATCATTATATGGATTTATTATACAATTTTCAATATATGTTTACAAACAGTTTTCATTTACGTAATTGAAACGTAACAATAAAATTTTATAATAAAAATATAAAGATTAACCCCTTTATATATTACTTTACACTAACAAAAATTTGTTAGTGCTTTTTTTTTATTAAGCAACAGTCACACATAATTTTTTATTGTGTGACTGTTGCCATTGTAAAATATATTGTTACTTTAATCTGTTTTCATAATCTTCTACCATTTTTTTAACCATTTGGCCTCCAACTGAGCCATTTTGTCTTGAAGTAAGATCCCCATTGTAACCTTCTGTTAAAGGAGTACCTACCTCATGAGCAGCTTCCATTTTAAATTTGTTTAATCCTTCTCTTGCTTCTGGCACTAATGCATTATTTCTTCTATTTGACATGAGTTTACATCTCCCTTATAAATTATTTTGTGTTACAATAATAGTATTGCATATTACAATGTTTATATTCATGGTAAGTTATGGTAAAACGAATTTCATTTTTTATGTTGATTAATACAATAAAAAATGCTATTTTTTTATTAATGAAAATTGATGTGACAAAAGAACAAAATTTCAACTTTCAAAGTTTTGATATTAAGTAAGTCATAAAATAAAATTTTATATTTACTAAAGGAGTCGTCAAAAAATGAGAAAAAAAATAATTGGTTTTGCTATTGTCTTGTTCATTATATTTATTGGAATTGGAATGTTTGTATATTTGGTAAAGCCTTTTGAAATTAAGTCTCCAATTTCTAATAATAAAAATGTAGTTAAAAGTGAAAAAACATCAACAGAAAATAAAAAATTGCAAAATAATGTAGTTAAAGAAAATAAAGATCAGGTTTTAGAGGCGTTATGGGAAAATTCCTATGCTGAATATAATGCTAGAAATTTTGATAAATGCATAAGTATTGAAAATCAAATTATTGCTGAAGCACCAGATTTTTATAAGGCATATACTTACAAAGGGATTGCACAATGTTTTCAAGGAGATTACAGTGATGGCTTTGCAAATTTAGATAAGGCATTACAAATTAATCCTAATTATGATATGGGAAGATATAATAAGGCTTTAGGTCTAGAGCTGGATGCGCAGTATGATAAGGCTATTGCAGAGTATCAATCTGCTTTAGAGCTAAATAAATATGTTTGGAGTTATTATGGCATTGCTAGTATATATGGCAGAAGAGGAGACATAAATAACGTTGTAAAATATCTTTCAGTAGCAATTAACATGGATAGTGCGGTTAAAAAGGTTGCACAAGATGAAAGAGACTTTGATAATGTAAGAAAATACAGTGCTTTTCAAAAATTAGTAAATTAGAGCGAAGTCTTTCGTAAAACATCTTGTGCTGATGTTTTAAAACATAAACTAATATTGTTTTTTATAGAAACGGATAATTAGGATTAGTTAGCCTTTCTTTAAAAATTTTTAAACTAAACTGTGAGCTAATATAAACTCTATCTAAAGAAAATAGTCCATTTTTTTTCATTGCCCATCTGCCGTCAGTAGATAAAGCCATTTTATAACCAGCCTTTTGAACATCAGCTATGGTCACTTTATTGTAAGCACCATAAGGATAAGATATATAATTTATTTTTTTATTAAGTAATTTTTCTAGATAGGCTTTTGAATCAGTTAATTGAGCCATTTGTTCTGTGCTAGTTAATTTATTAAGATAAGGATGTGTTACGGTGTGACTTTCTATGTCTACGCCATAGCTATCCATCTCTTTTAGTTGTTTTGAAGTTAAATAGTTAGGATTTTTGTCTATATAACTAGTAATTATAAAAAGAGTAGCTCTAAAACCGTATTTTTTTAGTAAAGGAAATAAAGTTGTATAATTGTTTTCATACCCATCATCGAAGGTTAAAACGATTGATTTACTAGGAATATTTGTTTTATTTACCAAATAATTGTACAAATCATCTAAGGTTATAGGTGTATATCCATTATCTTTTATGTACTGAAATTCCTGTTCTAAAAGGTTTGGTGAAATGATAATAGGGTTAATTGGATTTCCTTGATCGGTTGAGACAGAGTGATACATTAGCACAGGAACACCTTGACCGATGGCTTTAAAAGGAGCTTTAAAATTTTCTTTTGGGTAAGTATCAGCTTCAGCAGATATATTTTTTTTAGCTACTTTAGCTGTATTTTGTGAAGTTTGAGAAGTTTTAGAAGAACAAGCTGTTAGACATAGAAATAATACAGATAAAGTTGAAAAAATAATTATTTTGATTTTTATATTCATAATAATTCCCCCATTTATTTCTTAACATTTATTATATCATAATATTTGTTAAAAAATACATTGAAGAGAAATTAATCTAAGTAGGAGCTATAATTAGTGGATCGCAAATATTAGACAAATAGGTATTATTTATAAATCTACATTGTTATAAAAAACAAAAAATAAACTTTCGAAATTCAACAATTATTAAATGATTATAATTTAATTAAAATTGTTCAAAAAAATAACAGCTTTCAAATGTCGAAATGACATAATATATATTAATTTGGAATAATTTGCGATAAAAACGTGTTGGTTTGCTTAAAATGCCATGATATAATACAAAACATGTAAGAAATTTTTAGTAAAGCAACATGATGCAACAGACTGCGCATCAGCATGTCTAGCTACTGTGTGCATGTATTATAAAAAAGAAATTACAATAACCAGATTAAGAGATATTCTTGGTACATATATTAAAGGGACTACCTTAAAAGGATTAGAAGCTGGTGCTGTTAAACTAGGCTTTGATGGAGTACTGATTTCACTAATTCCAAATCATTAAACGTAAGATTGGGGGATAGAAAATGAAATTGAAAATATTTTTGAAAAGTATACTTACTGGAGTAGTATTAATAATTCTTTTTTTGTTATTTCAAAGAGTAAGCGATATAAAAGTACCCAGTTGGTTAGGTGGTATTATAATTTTATTTGCTATCATTTTATTAATTAGGCTAAAAAAATAAAATATTATAGCACTACTAACAAGAGCAGAGAAAGATGCTGCTAAGGGAACAAATAGTTTTAATAAAAACAATCCAAATGAATTAGAATTTTATAATAGATTGCAGGATAACTATGCAAAGGAAGAGGAGTACACTGTAGATGTAAAAGCATTGAAGGCTCAAGGATATAGAAATGATATAATAAAACAACAACAAGATCAAGCAAAAACAAAGCTTAATGAATTGCATTATGATACAATCTTAAGTTTTACATCAGAAAAGGATCAAGATAATAAGCATAGATAGATATCACGTTAGTGGTATACATCTATGCTTACTTTTTTTATTATAGGTTTGATTGGTCAACGTACACAGATTTGGGATTAAACACCTGGTATACAAAGTGTTGAGCAACAACCCCATTTAAGGTCGTCTTTTTTGAATATAAAATTAAAAAATTTGTTCAGAATAAACTTTATTCAGTAGCTGTCTTTTTTCTAGTAACGAATTTGTAAATTATAAACAACACAATTAGTACAGCTACTGTAATATCGGCATAATGATAATAGGATCTTATTATTTCCCAATTTTGCCCCATCTTGTAGCCTAAGTATGCTAAAAATGCGCTCCATATGGCAGAGCCAACAAAAGTGTAAATGACAAATTTCGTAAAGTTCATTTTTGCAATTCCAGCCGGTAGTGAAATGAAAGTTCTAATAATAGGAAGAAGTCTAGATAAGAAAATTATTTTATCTCCGTATTTATTAAAAACAGTATCACTTTTTGCTATCTTTTCCTTATTTAAAAATAATTTTTCAGCATACTTTTCAACAAGAGGTCTTCCACCTATTGCACCTATTTCATAGGCAAATATAGATCCTACTGTTCCTCCTAAGGTACCGAAAAGTATTACTAATGGCAGATTTAATCGGCCAGTAAAGCTTAAATATCCTCCAAATGGAAGTATTACTTCACTAGGAATAGGAATGCAGGCACTTTCAAAAAACATTCCGATAAAAGTCCCGAAATATCCTAGTTTATCTAAAATAAGTATTATAAGATTAATAATATGTTCTACCATTGTACACCGCTCTTTCTTTAAATATGTTTATTTCTCATATTATATTTTAATATGTAAATTAAAATTTTTCCACATAAATAATAAGTTATCTTAATAATTTACAAATTGTTAAGATAAGATTAGTATAATAATATAAATAAAAAACAATATTTTAAGTAAAGATGGATTAATAATTGAAATTTAATTGGAGAAAAAAGAGTATGAAGGAAAAAATAATTATGCATGTTGACATGGATGCATTTTTTGCCTCTGTAGAAATAGTTGATAATCCCAAATTAAGAGGAAAAGCTGTTATAGTTGGTGGCGTAAGTGAAAGAGGAGTAGTGGCTACCTGTTCCTATGAAGCTAGAAAGTTTGGAGTAAGAAGTGCAATGCCAGTATATAAGGCAAAAGAACTATGTCCTGAAGGCATATTTTTACCAGGAAGGTTTGAAAGATATAGGGAAGTATCAAAAAAAATATTTGATATTTTGCATGAAGTTACGGATAAAATTGAACCTATGAGCTTAGATGAAGGGTATTTAGATTTAACACAATTAGCTGAAGAACCTTTAAAAATAGCAGCTTATATTAAAAATGAAATATATAAGAAAACCGGGCTAACAATTTCTGTAGGGATATCATATAATATGTTCTTAGCCAAACTTGCATCGGATTGGAATAAGCCCAATGGTATTAAATTGATAACAAAAGAAATGGTTCCATATATTTTATTTCCACTTTCTATAGACAAAGTATATGGGCTTGGGAAAAAGTCCTGCAGAAGACTTAATAACATCGGTATATATACGGTTAAAGATCTTTATGGTTTATCAAAGGAGTTACTTGTAGAGTTCTTTGGTAAGTTTGGTGTAGAAATTTATGAAAGAATAAGAGGTATTGATAAAAGAGAAGTAAAGACATCAAGAGAAAGAAAATCAATTGGAAAAGAGACTACTTTAAGTAACGATATTATTGACAAAGAGGAATTAAAATTATATTTAAAAAGTTTTTCTAAAGAAATAGCAAATATTATGCATAGCAAAAATTTAACAGGAAAAAATATTAATATAAAATATAAAACGTCTTCCTTTGTAAATCATACAAAGAGCAAAACGCTTTCATATTATATTAATACTGAAGAACAAATATTTAAAGAGGCAGTGAGTATTTTGAATGAACTAGAATTTAGTGAAACTATTAGATTGATAGGCTTGTCAGTATCTTCCTTTAAAAAAGAAAAGTTAGAACAATTAAGCATGTTTTAATTTTCACATTGACACAACTATCACGATTTGCTAATATTATATAGATAATAATAGACCTTTAAGTTCAGTCCAGAGAGACTGGGAAGGTAGCTAATAAGGATTTACTCAAGAGTTTGTACAGCCTTCCTTTGTGGAAGGCTTTTTTGTGCCTTAAATTAGAAGGCAGCAATTAAACATAAAAAAGTAAGGGGGATAAAAATGTTAAAAGGTAGAAGTTTGATTGATCCTATGGATTTCAACACTGAAGAATTAGAAGAAATTTTTGTTTTAGCAAGAGATATTATAAAGGAACCTGAAAAATATATTCATTTGGCAGAGGGCAAATTGTTAGCAACACTTTTTTATGAACCAAGTACTAGAACTAGGTTTAGTTTTGAAGCAGCAATGCTAAGATTAGGTGGTAAGGTTATAGGATTTTCAGAACCAAATTCAAGTTCAGTATCAAAAGGAGAAACAGTTGCAGATACAGTAAGAGTAGTAGACTGTTATGCAGATATAATAGCAATGAGACACCCGAAAGAAGGATCGCCAAAGGTTGCTTCTATGTATTCAAAGGTACCTATAATCAATGCTGGAGATGGAGGTCATCAGCACCCAACGCAAACTCTCACCGACCTTTTAACGATTAAAGAGATTAAAGGAAGCCTTTCTGGAATGACTATCGGCTTATGTGGAGATTTAAAGTTTGGAAGAACTGTTCATTCCTTAATAAAAGCTCTATCTAGATATGATAATAATAAATATGTATTAATATCACCTTACGAACTTAAATTGCCAGATTACATAAAAAAAGAAGTATTAGCTAAAAACAATATCGAGTTTGTGGAAGCACAAAAGTTAGAGGATGTAATTGGAAAACTAGATATTTTGTATATGACAAGAGTTCAAAGAGAAAGGTTTTTTAATGAGGAAGATTATATAAGATTAAAAGACAGCTATATTTTGGATAGAAGTAAATTGGATAATGCCAAGGAAGATATGATAGTTCTACATCCACTTCCAAGGGTTAATGAAATAGCTTATGAGGTAGATGAAGACAAAAGAGCATGTTACTTTACTCAGGCACAATATGGAATGTATGCTAGAATGGCACTAATCGCCAAATTGTTGGGGGTGGCATAATGATTACAATAAACAGTATAAAAAACGGAATTGTAATAGATCATATAAAACCTGGTCACGGAATTAAAATATATCATTATTTAAATCTAGAGGATGCAGATTTTCCAACAGCTTTAATTATGAATGTTGTAAGCGTTAAGGGACATAAAAAAGATATGATAAAAATAGAAAATGTAATAGACCTAGATTTTAAAATGCTAGGATTATTAGATCCAAATATAACTGTAAACTTAATAGAAAATGAAGTTATAAAAGAAAAAATTAAATTAAGCTTACCAGACAAGGTTGAAAATGTTTTGTTTTGTAAAAATCCTAGATGTATAACTTCTGTAGAAAAATATATACCTCATGTTTTTCATCTTGTAGATAAAGAAAAAGGCGAATATAAATGCGAATACTGTGATGAAATCGTCATAGTAGAATAGGAGAGAAAATGGAACTTCTAATAAAAAATGCAAAGATTATAGATCATGCTTTAAGTTTTAAAGGTGATATTTACGTTAAGGATGGTATAATTAAAGAAATAGGAGAAACTTTAGATAAAGCTTGTGATATTCTAGATGCAAAGGGTCAAATCTTAATGCCTGCCTTTGTAGATTTACACTGCCATTTTAGAGATCCAGGATTGACATATAAAGAAGATTTGGAAACTGGAAGCAGAGCTGCTGTTAAGGGTGGCTTTACAACAGTAAACTTAATGCCAAATACAAAGCCAATAGTTAGCAGTATGGAAACTGTAAATTATGTTTTAGAAAAGGCAGCTAAAATAGGGCTTATAGATGTTCATCAAACTATGAGTATCACTAAGGATTTACAAGGTAAAGATATTTCTCATCTTAATAATATAAATAGTATGGTAAAGGCTGTTACAGATGATGGAAGGGGAGTAAATGATAACAAGGTCATGTATGATGCTATGACTTTTGCAAAAGATAAAGGTTTAATAGTTATGTCCCATGCTGAAGATGAAGCCACAACACCTATAAGTCAAAGACTTTCAGAAAATCTTATGACATATAGAGATACGGCACTTGCCAAATATACAGGAGCAAGACTTCATATGTGCCATGTAAGTACAATTGAAGCTATGAAAGATATAATTAGAGCAAAAGAGGAAGGATATAGTGTAACTTGTGAAGTTACACCTCATCATATTGCATTAACTGATGAAGTTAAATACAGAGTTAATCCTCCTATAAGAAGAAAAGAAGATGTAATGTTTTTAATAGATGCTATAAAAAAAGGATATGTAGATGCAATTGGAACAGACCATGCACCACATTCTAAAGAAGATAAAGAAAAAGGTGCCTGTGGAATGTCTGGCATAGAAACGGCTTTTTCAATTTGCTATTCTAATTTAGTTAAAGCTGGAGAAATAAGCATAAATAAATTATCAGAAATAATGTCAAAGAATCCAGCAGAAATAATTGGTTTTAATAAAGGTAAGATAGCAATAGGTTATGATGCAGATTTTGTGCTTGTTGATTTAGAAGGAAAAGAAAAGATAGATGTTAATAATTTTGAATCTAAAGGTAAAAACAGCCCTTTTGATGGGATGGAGTTTTACGGAATGGTAATGAAGACTATTAAAGCAGGGAAAATAGTTTATGAGAGAAAATAGGAGGAGAAGCTTATGATAATTGATAAATTATTTGAAAGTGTAAAAAATAAAGGTCATGTGTGTTTAGGATTAGATACAGACATTTCATATATTCCAGAAAAGTTTTATAATAAATATGAGAGCATTACCGATGCCATATTTGAATTCAATAAAAAAATAATAGATGAAACCTTAGATGTAGCAGCATGTTTTAAGGTTCAAATAGCATATTATGAAGCTTATGGCTTAAAAGGACTTGAAGCTTACAAGAAAACTTTAGATTATTTGAGAAATGAAAAGGCAATAATTGTTGCAGATATAAAAAGAGGGGATATAGCAAAAACTGCTGAAATGTATGCTAAGGCACATTTTGAAGGAGATTTTGAAAGTGACTTTGTTACCCTTAATCCTTATATGGGCTTCGATACAATTGAACCATACCTTCCTTATATAAAAGAAAAAGAAAAAGGTGCTTTTATACTTGTAAGAACTTCAAATCCTGGCTCAAAGCATATTCAATATTTAGAGACAGGAAATGAAAGGGTATATGATGTGGTTGGAAATAAGATTAATGAAATAGGAAAGCAATATTTAGGTGGACATGGTTATAGTTCTATAGGCTCCGTTATAGGTGGAACTACTGCCTTTGAAGGTCAAGAAATAAGAAATAAGCTTGACAGTACTTTCTTTTTAATACCAGGATATGGTGCTCAAGGTGGTACGGCAAAAGAAGTTGCTGAGTATTTAAAAAAAGGTAATGGTGCTATTGTAAATTCATCAAGAGGGATTTTACAAGCATATAAAAAAGATGAAAATGGTGAAAATAATTTTCAAAAAAGTGCTAGAAAAGCAGCGGTACAAATGAGAGATGATATTTTAAGTGCGATTGGTGATTAAAAAAGGTAATTAGGAGGCCAAAATGAGCGAAAAGTATAGTATAGAAAAAGTTTTTAGCAATGAAAAGATTGAAGAAGGAATGTATAAGTTAACAATAAAGGGTAAATTTGATGTTAAACCAGGACAGTTTTATCTTTTAAGGGCTTGGGATATAGAACCTATTTTATCTAGACCCATTAGTATACATGATAAAGATGATGATTCTATTTCTTTTTTATACAATGTAGTAGGAAAAGGCACTCAATTACTTGCTAAATTAAAAAAAGAAGATGAAATAAAAATAACTGGTCCTCTTGGAAATGGATTTCAAGTGGATAAATTAAAAGGCAAAGTAGCTTTAGTTGCAGGTGGAATCGGAATTGCACCGATGCTTTTATTGGCAAAACAACTTAAAAAAGAGGATACCGATTTGTTTGTTGGGTTTAGAAAAAATTCTAAAATTGTGGATAATGTGGAAAAATATGTTAATAACTTATATTTATCCACAGAGAACGGAGAAAAAGGACATAAAGGATATGTTACAGACATTCTTAAGCCAGAAAACTATGATGTTGTTGTGTGCTGTGGACCAGAGATTATGATGTCTAAAGTAATAAAAATGTGTGAAAAGGTAGGAGTTACATCATATGTTTCTATGGAAAATAGAATGGCTTGTGGTATTGGAGCTTGCCTTGTTTGTACATGCAAAACTAAAGATGGTAGAAAAAGAACTTGCAATGAAGGACCAGTATTCTTAGGAGAGGAGCTAATATTAAATGACTAATGTAAGTATATGTGGAGTTGAATTTAAAAATCCAGTTATTGCAGCATCAGGAACCTTTGGTTTTGGAGCTGAGTATAATAAATATTTTGATGTTTCAAAGCTTGGTGGAATAGCTACAAAAGGACTAACTCTTTTGCCTAAGGAAGGAAATGATGGTTATAGGGTTCATGAAATTGCCTGTGGAATGATGAATAGTGTAGGACTTCAAAATCCAGGGGTAAATAAGTTTATTGAAAATGAACTTCCTAAAATGAAAAAGTTTGATACTGTTATTTTAGCAAACCTAGGTGGAGGCTGTGAGGAAGATTATATATCTGGAGTTATAAAATTAAATGACACTGAGGTTGATATTATTGAGCTAAATATATCATGCCCAAATGTAAAGCATGGTGGAATGGCTTTCGGTATAAAATCAGAGGTTGCTTATGAGGTTGTTTCAAATGTAAAAAAAGTTTGTAAAAAACCACTGATGGTTAAGCTTTCTCCAAATGCCGAGGATATAGTTGATATGGCTATTAAATGTGAAAAGGCAGGTGCAGATTCAATTTCATTAGTTAATACCTTTAAAGGAATGGCCATAGATGTTAAGAAAAGAAAGCCAGTGTTTGACAATGTTTCAGCAGGTGTATCAGGTCCTTGTATTAAGCCTATAGCCTTAAGAATGGTTAATGAAGTAACTAAAGCTGTTAGCATTCCCGTTGTTGGAATGGGTGGCATTGCAAGCGGTATAGATGCAATTGAGTTTATAATGGCAGGTGCTACGGCAGTTCAAGTTGGAACAGCTAATTTTATTAAGCCTGACGTTTGTATTGATATTATTAAAGAAATAGAAGTGTTTATGACATCAGAAGGAATTAAAAGCCTAGATGAAATTAGGGGCATTATATAAAGAAAACCTAGGAATTTCCCCATTGAAAACGATATACAAATATTGTAAAATAAGTTTAATGTTATATTTGTGATCAAAGAGGGGGATAATGTGAAATTTGTAGGTAGCAATGAATTTTATTCGAAAATTTTTACTATGGAAAAGTGGTGGTTCCCAGCAGCAAAGGTTGGCGATAAAAAAGGTCCTTTAATTTATATTGGAGAAGAAAATGGAAGACCCACACTTTTGATTTTTACGAATAGTCTTAAAGCTTCATTATTTGCAAAGAACAATCACATTGAAACAAATGAAAAGGGTGAATATGTAATTTCAAAAACGCCTTTTAGCGTAATTTCAGCTATTGGAGATTACATTAAACTTGGAATAAATGAAGTTGTTATTGATTTAAGAATAAAATTAAGTATTGAAAGATTTAGAAGGTTATACTTTGAGCGTGTAAAAAAGTATAATTTTAAACAACTTGTCAAAGGTGCTGAGCATAAAGGAAATAAAATAGCTATAGGGGAACTATGGACAGCTATTTTTAGCATTAAGTCATGGTATGTGATTGCAGACTTAGAAAAGGGTATTGTATACGGAACGAAAACTAAATTTGAAAAATCTATTTTTATATTTTTAACATATGATGAGGCTATTAGAACCTTAGAGTGCTTAAATTACGAAAATAATCTTTATGACTATAAAATTTATAGATACACACCAGAACAAGGATATGAATTTCTCCTTTTTATGAAAAAAGAAGCTTTGGTAAACAACATAATATTGAGGGATGAAGACGTGTATAGCGGTACGAAAATAAAAACTATAGAAAAGGTAAGAGAAATTTTTAATATTTCGTAAAAAATTGATTGAAATTTAGTATTTTTTAGTGTATTATAATAATAATGAGTTTTACAGTGATGCATAAAAATAAAATAAAATATGACCTTTAAGTTTGGTCCAGAGAGGCTGAGAAGGTAAAGATGAATGGACATTATTCGGTATAGTGTGATTTAGTTGTGTGCATAAGAGCCTTCTGCCTTTGGTAGAGGGTTCTATTTTTATGTAAATGTAAAATCAATAGCATATTTTATACCATTGACAGGGAGAAT
The DNA here is from genome assembly GCA_021781655.1 of Bacillota bacterium. Lineage (GTDB taxonomy): Bacteria > Bacillota > Clostridia > Clostridiales > Clostridiaceae > JAJXWJ01. The sequence continues at coordinate 55,297 of JAJXWJ010000007.1, forward strand.
AATAATATGATAACCTGTGGATAAATATAAAAAAAGATGCATAAATATTATCAATCGTTATAACTAATTTTTAAGAAGAGGTGGATTTTATGAAAGGCATTATATACTTGGAAGATGGCACGGTTTATAAAGGTGAAGGATTTGGAAAAATAGGTACGTCTGTTGGTGAATTGGTTTTTAATACATCTATTACTGGGTATCAGGAAATTTTAACTGATCCATCTTATGCAGGACAAATAATTAATATGACATATCCCCTAATTGGAAACTATGGAATTAACAAAAATGAAAATGAGTCTGACAGAGTGTATGCTAAAGGATTTGTTGCTAAAGCAATATGTGATAATCCATCTAATTATATGAGTGAAAATAGTGTGGATTATATGCTTAAGGAAATGGATGTCGTAGGAGTATATAATGTTGATACTAGAAGCATTACAAAGAAAATAAGAAGTATTGGCTCAATGAAATGTATAATTTCAAACGATGGAACAAGTATGGAAGAGCTTAAAGCTATTTTAGATAAAACAGAACTTACAGGACTTCATGTTAACGAAGTAAGTACAAAAACAGTTAAACACGTTAAAGGAAATGGCTTTAAAGTTGCAATGATAGATTATGGAACAAAGAATAACATAGTACAATGTTTAAATGAGAGAGGCTGCGATATAACGATTTTTCCTTATGACACTCCTTATGAAGACATACTTAATATAAAGCCAGATGGTCTATTCTTAACAAATGGACCTGGAGATCCAAAAACTTTAACTAAATCTATTGAAACAGTTAAACAATTAATAAAATGCTTACCTACCTTTGGAATATGCATGGGCCATCAAGTTTTATCCCTTGCATTAGGCGCAGATACTTATAAATTAAAATATGGTCATAGAGGTGGCAATCATGGTGTTTACGATATAGAAAAAGATAAAGCCTACATTACATCTCAAAACCATGGCTATGCTGTTTTGGAAAAAGATTTAGAAGATAAAGGAATAATAATTACACATAGAAATTTAAATGACGGAACTATTGAAGGAATAAAACATAAGTCCCTTCCAGTTTATTCAGTACAATTTCATCCAGAAGGTGCACCAGGACCAACTGATTCGTATTATCTATTTGACAAATTTATAGATATTATGGAGCAAAATATAAAATCTCAAGCTATATAAGAGAAATATTTAAAAATAAAACTAATAAGTTTGGAGGAAAAGTATATGCCTTTAGATAAATCGATAAAAAAAGCTTTAATAATAGGATCAGGTCCAATAATTATAGGTCAGGCAGCAGAGTTTGATTATTCAGGTACGGAAGCTGCTAAGGCAATTAAAGAAGAAGGAATAGAAACAATTCTTGTTAATAGCAATCCTGCTACTATTATGACAGACTACAATATTTCAGATAAAGTTTATATTGAACCGCTTACTGTAGAAGCACTTGAAAAAATAATAGAAAAAGAAAGACCAGATGGAATATTAGCTGGATTTGGTGGTCAAACTGCTTTAAATCTTGCAATGAAGCTTAAGGAAGAAAAAATATTAGAAAAATATAATGTTAGACTTTTAGGTGTGAATAGTGAAGCTATAAAGAAGGCAGAAGATAGAGACGAATTTAAGAAATTAATGGAAGAAATTAAAGAGCCTGTTCCTAAAAGTATAATAGCTACTTCTGTAGATGAATGCGTTGATTTTGTAAATATGTATGGTTTTCCTGTAATAATAAGACCAGCTTACACTTTAGGTGGAACTGGAGGCGGAATTGCTGATAATATGGAACAACTATTAGAAATTGCAGATAGGGGAATTACTTTAAGCCCTATTGGCCAAATTCTATTAGAGCAAAGCGTTGCAGGCTGGAAAGAGATAGAATATGAAGTAATAAGGGATAAAAAGGATAACTGCATTATTATTTGTAATATGGAAAACATAGACCCAGTTGGTGTTCATACTGGTGACAGTATAGTCGTTGCACCTTCTCAAACTTTAAGAGATAGCGAATATCAAATGCTAAGAACGGCTGCAATTAAAATTATTAGAAGCCTTAAAATTGAGGGTGGTTGCAATATTCAATATGCCCTTGATCCTGTTAGCAATAATTATATTGTAATAGAAGTTAATCCAAGAGTTAGTCGTTCTAGTGCCTTAGCATCTAAAGCTGTTGGATATCCAATAGCAAAAATTGCTTCTAAAATAGCAATAGGTTACAGCTTGGATGAACTTAAAAATTATGTAACTAAAAATTCCAGTGCTTGTTTCGAGCCTACCTTAGATTACTGTGTAGTTAAAATACCAAAATGGCCTTTTGATAAATTTAATACAGCACTTAGAACCCTTGGCACTCAAATGAAAGCAACTGGAGAAGTTATGTCTATAGATAGAACCTTTGAGAATGCACTTCTTAAAGCTATAACTTCCTTAGAAGGCAAATTTACTGGCATTAGGCTTGAAGGACTAGAAACATTAACAGATATAGAGCTTTTTGAAAAGCTTAAGGAACAGGATGATGAAAGAATATTCGTAATAGCAGAACTTATGAGAAGAGGGGTAACTAATTCTAAAATATATGAAATTACGAAAGTAGACAATTGGTTTTTAGATAGAATAAAATGTATTATAGATATGGAAATTTCATTAACTAAAGATAAAAGTAATGAAAACATAATAAAAGCTAAAAAAATGGGCTTTACAGTAGCTGAAATTGGAAGACTTACTGGATTATTAGAAGATGAAATAAGAAAAATTTTAAAGGATAATAACGTAGCACCTGTATTTAAAATTGTTGATACCTGCAGTGGAGAATTTGAAGCTGAAACTCCTTATTATTATTCTTGTTATGAAGAATATGATGAAAATGAAATATGGGAAGATAAAAAGATAATAGTTTTAGGCTCTGGACCAATAAGAATAGGTCAAGGAATAGAATTTGATTATTGCTGTGTTCACGGAGTATGGGGAATTCATGAAGCAGGATATAAATCTATTATCATTAACAATAATCCAGAAACAGTTAGCACGGATTTCGATACAGCAGATAAATTGTACTTCGAATCTTTATATATAGACAATGTTTTAGATATAATTGAAAAAGAAAAACCTTATGGAGTAATTGTTCAATTTGGTGGTCAAACTGCAATAAATTTAGCAAAAGCATTAAATGATAAAAAGGTTAATATTTTAGGAACATCATTTGAATCTATAGATTTAGCAGAAGATAGAGAGAAATTCAGCAATCTTTTAAACGAAATACAAATTCCATTGCCAGCAGGAAAATCTGTAGTAAATATGGAAGAAGCTTATGAAGCTGTAGAAGTGCTTGGATATCCAGTTATAGTTAGACCTTCTTATGTAATTGGTGGAAGAGCTATGCAAGTAGTTCACGATAAAGAAACTTTAGAAAAGTATATAAGAGAAGCAGTTAATCTTTCTGAGGAGCATCCTGTGCTTATAGATAGATATGTTAGAGGTACAGAAATAGAAGTTGATGCTATATCTGATGGTGATGAAGTGCTTATTCCTGGAATAATGGAACACATAGAAAGAACAGGAGTTCATTCAGGTGACAGTATTACAGTTTACCCTACAATGACGTTATCAGATGAAGTTTTAAACACTTTAGAGACAAATACGAGAAAAATAGTTAAAGCACTTAATATAAAAGGCTTAGTGAATATTCAATATGTTTTTGATGGAAAAGAAGTTTATGTAATCGAAGTTAATCCTAGAGCTTCAAGAACTGTTCCAATATTAAGTAAAGTAACAGGAGTTCCTATGGTTAAGTTAGCTGTGGACATAATGCTTGGCAGCAAAGTTTGTGATTTAGGATATGGAACTGGAATATTAAAAGAAAACAAGCTATGTGCGGTTAAGGTTCCTGTGTTTTCAAATGAAAAACTGGTAGATGTAGATACTTACTTAGGACCAGAAATGAAATCTACTGGTGAAGTTTTAGGAGTTGCGAAAACCTTTGATGAAGCTATATACAAGGGATTTTCTGCAGCTGGTTATAAAATTCCTACAAATGGTTCTATATATGCAGCTTTTAATGATGTGGATAAAGAAGAAAGCATAGAAATAGTTAAGAAATATGTGGAACTTGGCTTTAAAATAATCGCTTCAGAAGAAACAGGCGTTTATTTAAAAAATGCTGGAGTAGAGTGCAAAGTTGTTTCGATTGATAACTTTACAGAACATTTGACAAGTGAACATGTAAGTTTTATAATAAATTCACCTACAAAGGGAAATGATATAGAAACAGATGGTTTTAAGCTTAGGAGAAAAGCATCAGAGCATAGAATAGATGTGTTTACATGCCTTGATACTGCAAGAGAATTTATAAGAGCAATAAAGTTTAAGGCGGCTAATAATAAAGTGGAATTTATAGCAATGAACGAGTATTTTAAATAATATATTTGGCTATCCAAAAGTAAAATAAAACTTCTGGATAGCCTTTCTTGTAATTAAGCTAAAAAATGATATTATTATATTATATAATATTGTATAATATAATATGAAACTGTAATAGGGAGGTTTTGATGTGGGTAGACCTAGTATTTTTAGTAGTAAGTATGAGAGGCAAATGAAAAGAAGAAGAAATATTAAAATATTTTTAGTTGTTATAGTTGTTTTTATTATTATAATTGTTGTAGCAGCTAACTTGAATATATTTAACTTAAGTAATATTTCGAAAGATGGTAAAGTTTCTTCCGTAGCTTCAGAAAAAAAAGATACTAAACCGAGTAAAAGTAAAAAGACTAATAAGTCAGAGGCAAACAGTTCAGATAACAATAAGACATCTAGTCAAAGCGAAAATAATTCGTTTATAGTTACCATGCCTGATAACAAGGCGGTAAAGGTTTATTATTCAAATAATGGTGGCACTAAAAAGATAAACAATGTAGATGGCGGAGTTCCAGATATTAGTTATAATATAAGCCCATCAGGCAGTGAAGCAGTTGTATATGAAAAAAGCACACAAAACATGATGCTTGCAAAGTCTGACGGAACTTCATCAAACATAACTAAAACTAGTTATGTTTCTGGTAGTAATACTACTTTTGATGAAGCAACAACCTTAAAAAATGATCCTAGCTACATATGGTGTGCATCACCAGAGTTTATTGATGATGATAATATTGCTTTTATATCTCAATTACCTTGGTTTATTACAAGTAAGCCAGATAAATATATTTGGATATACAATTTAAAAAATAATTCGTATACTAATACTAACATTAATGGACTAGATACTACATTAGGTAGCTTAACACCTAAAGGTCTTTCTGTTACTTTAAATAATAATACACAATATCTTAAAAGTGATGGCACTTTAAGCAATTAAGTTAAAAAGTATTATTAAAAAGCTAATGTTGACTATAAATTGCTTTAAAGGGAAATAATTAAAATAATACATAAACTAAATTATAAAAATCTTGTAATTTCTCTAAAAGTATCTTATTATATATAGTACAATGGATAAATTTATAAATATATTATAGTTAACACAATTTTCTAATAACGATTGTAAATATAATAATATATGATATAATATTATAGTTAAAAAGGTTTCACTTGATTAGGAGGAAATAATGAATGAATGCTAAAATTGAAAAACTAGGAAGTAATGAAGTAAAAATTGAAATAACTGTTGAGGCAGCAAAATTTAAAGAAGCTATTCAAAAAGCTTACAAAAAGAACATGAAAAAATATAACATACCAGGATTTAGAAAAGGAAAAGCACCTCTTTCTATCATAAAATCATATTATGGAGAAGGTGTATTTTATGAAGATGCAGTTAATATATGCTGTGATGACACATATCCAGAAGTATTAAAAGAAAATAATATTACACCAGTAGATTATCCTGAAATAGATATAATAACAATTGAAGAAGGAAAAGACTTTGTATATTCTGCAAAAGTTACAGTGCTTCCTGAGGTTGAACTTGGAGAATATAAAGGTTTAGGAATAGAAAAAGTTGCGTATCCTGTAACTGAAGAAGATATATTAAATGACTTAAAGGCAGTTCAAGAAAAAAATGCAAGAATCGAAGCAAAAGAAGATGGTGAAGTTGAAAAAGGAAATATTGCTATAATTGATTTTAAAGGCTTTATAGATAATGTACCATTTGAAGGAGGAGAAGGAACAGATTACTCTCTTGAAATAGGAAGCGGTACTTTTATAGGTGATTTTGAAGATCAGCTTGTAGGACTAAAAAAAGGTGAAAGCAAAGACGTAAATGTAACTTTCCCAGAAAACTATGGCAAGGAAGAATTAAACGGAAAACCAGCAAAATTTGAAGTTACAGTAAAAGAAATTAAAGTTAAGGAAGTTCCAGCTCTTGACGATGAATTTGCTAAAGAAGCATCAGAATTTGACACTTTAGAAGAACTAAAAAATGATGTAAAAGAAAAGCTTCAAAAACAAAACGACGAAAAAGCAAAAACAGAATTTGAAGATAAAGTTGTTGATGCAGTATGTGAAAATGCTCAAATTGAGCTTCCAAAAATCATGATAGACAACGAAATAAACAGCATGCTTCAAGATTTAGAAATGAGATTAAAATATCAAGGATTAGATTTAAAATCATATTACGAATTTACTAATAGTAGTGAAGATAAAGTTAGAGACTATATGAAAGAAACTGCTGAAAAGAGAGTTAAAACAAAGCTTGTACTTGAAGCTATTTCAAAAGAACAAGAAATCACAGCTTCTGATGATGAAATTTTAGAAAAAGCAACTGAAATGGCAAAGAATTATGGAAATGAAGAAATAGAAAAAACAGCTAAACTTTTGGTTGATGCACAAAAAGATGTGTTAACACAAGATATAGTTAACGGAAAAGTAATAGACTTTTTAGTTAAAAGTAACACTGCAGTATAAAAATAATAATAACGTGTTTGTTTTAAATTAAATTAAAATATACATAATATGATTATAGGTTGATTGCCAGAAGTTTTTTTGGCAATCAATTTTAAATATTAGTAATTGTTATTTATAGGAGGGGAAAATTATGAGTTTAGTACCAATGGTAGTTGAACAAACAAATAGAGGAGAAAGATCTTACGATATTTATTCTAGACTTTTAAAAGATAGGATTGTATTTTTAGGAGAAGAAGTTAACGATACTACTGCTAGCCTTGTTATTGCTCAACTTTTATTTTTAGAAAGTGAAGACCCTGATAAAGATATATTTTTATACATAAATAGCCCAGGCGGTTCTATAACTGCTGGTATGGGAATTTATGATACAATGCAATATATTAAGCCAGATGTTCAAACAATTTGTGTTGGAATGGCTGCATCGATGGGAGCATTTTTACTAGCTTCTGGAGCTAAAGGTAAGAGATTTGCATTACCAAATAGTGAAATAATGATTCATCAGCCTCTTGGTGGATTTCAAGGTCAAGCAACAGATATTGGAATACATGCAGATAGAATACTTAAGATAAAGAAAAAATTAAATACAATTTTAAGCGAAAGAACTGGTCAGCCACTAGAAGTGATTGAACGAGATACAGAAAGAGATAATTTTATGGAAGCCATAACTGCAAAAGAATATGGACTTATTGATGAAGTTATCACAAAAAAGAAATAACCTTAAAGGGGTGCTATTATGGCTAAATTTGATGATAAAAAACAATTAAGGTGTTCTTTTTGCGGCAAGAGTCAAGATCAAGTAAGAAGGCTTATTGCTGGTCCAGGTGTATACATTTGTGATGAATGTATAGAATTATGTTCTGAAATAATTGCAGATGAATTTGAAGAAAATCCATCAATTGAAGTAGGAACTTTATCAAAGCCTGCAGACATTAAAAATTATTTAGATCAGTATGTTGTCGGTCAAGAAGAAGCCAAAAAAGCTATGTCAGTTGCTGTTTATAACCATTACAAAAGAATAAATTCTGGTATATCAAATGATGATATAGAACTTCAAAAAAGCAATATACTACTATTAGGACCAACTGGTTCAGGAAAGACACTTTTAGCTCAAACTTTAGCAAAGTTTTTAAATGTTCCTTTTGCCATAGCTGATGCTACTACGCTTACAGAGGCAGGTTATGTAGGAGAAGATGTTGAAAATATTTTGTTAAAGCTAATTCAAAATGCTGACTACGACATTGAAAGAGCAGAAAAGGGAATAATCTATATAGATGAAATAGATAAAATTGCAAGAAAGTCAGAAAATCCTTCTATTACAAGAGATGTTTCTGGTGAAGGAGTTCAGCAGGCTCTTCTTAAAATTTTAGAAGGTACTGTTGCATCAGTTCCTCCACAAGGTGGAAGAAAGCATCCACACCAAGAATTTATACAAATAAATACTACTAATATTTTATTTATTTGTGGTGGTGCATTTGATGGAATAGATAAAATTATAGAAGGAAGAACTAGAAAGAGTTCTATGGGCTTTGGGGCTGAAATTAACTCTAAAGTAAATAAAGATGTTGGTATATTATTAAAAGAACTTCTTCCAGGAGATTTGTTAAAATTTGGACTTATTCCAGAATTTGTTGGAAGACTACCAATACTTGTTACACTGGATGCTCTTGATGAAAAAGCATTAATAGAGATTTTAAGTAAACCAAAGAATGCCTTAGTAAAGCAATATAAAAAATTATTCCAAATGGATAAGGTTGACTTAGAATTTGATGATGATGCTTTAAATGCTATAGCAAAAGAGGCAATAAACAGAAATACCGGTGCAAGAGGATTAAGAGCAATCATTGAAGATGTTATGAAAAATATTATGTTTGACATTCCATCTAGAAATGATGTTAAAAAGGTTATAGTGAAAGAAGATACAATTAAAAGTAAGGATCCTGAAATTATACTTCTTGAAGGTGAAAAAAACACTATAGAAATTAAGAAGACAGATGATATTAAAAAGAAAAGAGGACCTGAAACCGCATAGCATAAAAAGGGCCTGTCGCACTATTATTGTGTAACAGACCTTTTTAATTATAATATATTAAACTATTAATTTAGAAGTTTAGAAAGTGAGGGGAGAATAATGGAGCAAAATTTAGAAGTTTTTCCTCTTATTCCTCTTAGGGGTATGACAATATTTCCGTATATGGTGATGCATTTTGATGTTGGAAGAGAAAAATCGATTTTAGCATTAGAAGAAGCAATGGAAAAAGATATAAAGGTATTTTTGGCAGCTCAGAAAAAAGCAACAACTGAACTGCCTGAAGAAGATGATATTTTTTCTGTAGGAACTATATGTAGCGTTAAACAAATTTTAAAGCTGCCAGGCGATACAGTAAGGATACTTGTAGAAGGAATTAGCAGGGCTAAAATTATTGAATATATTGATAACGAACCGTTTTTTAAGGTTAATATTAGAGAAATCAAAGATTCAGATGAATACAATATTGAAAGGACGGAAGCATTAATCCGTTTAGTAAAAGATAGTTTTGATACATACATAAAATTATCTGCAGCAGTTCCAGCAGATGTGTTTTCTTCAATTGATAATGTTGAAAACCCTGGGAAATTTGCTGATTTGATTTCAGCTTATCTATTTGTTAAACCAGAAAAAAAACAAGAAATTCTTGAAGTAGAAGATCCAGTAGAAAGACTTGAAAAGGTTCTTTTAATTCTTCAAGGTGAAGTAAACATTCTAGAAATGGAAAGAGAAATAGGAACTAGAGTTAGAGACAAGATAGATAAGTCTCAAAAAGACTATTTTTTAAGAGAGCAAATTAAAGCTATCCAAGAAGAACTTGGTGAAGATGATGAAGATAAAAAAGAATATAAAAAATATAAAAATAAAATCGCTAAGGCAAAGCTTCCTAAAGAAGTAAAAGAAAAAGCTAATTATGAACTTTCAAAGCTAGAAAACACTGGAAGTTTTTCTTCAGAAGGAAGCCTAATAAAAAATTACTTGGATTGGATTTTAGACTTGCCTTGGAATATTAAAACTAAGGATGATCTTGATATAGCTAACGCAAGAGAAATCTTAAATAAAGAACATTATGGATTGCAGGACGTAAAAGATAGAATTATTGAGTATTTAGCGGTTAAAAAAATGAGCAGTTCTTTAAAGGGGCCTATTTTATGCTTAGTTGGACCTCCAGGAGTAGGAAAAACATCCATTGCAAAATCTATAGCGCATGCATTAAATAAAAATTTCGTTAGAATGTCCCTTGGTGGTGTAAATGATGAAGCTGACATCAGAGGACACAGAAGAACATATGTAGGTGCAATTCCAGGAAGAATAATTTACAGCTTAAAAAAAGCTAAAGCAAAAAATCCATTATTTTTATTGGACGAAATTGACAAAATGGGTGAAAGCTATAGGGGGGATCCTGCAGATGCACTTTTAGAAGTATTGGACAGCGAGCAAAATAATACGTTTAGAGATCATTTTTTAGAATTAGACTTTGATTTATCTGAAGTAATGTTTGTTACAACAGCAAATGAGTTAGATACTATTCCTTATCCTTTATTAGATAGGATGGAGATCATAGAAGTATCTGGATATACTTCTGAGGAAAAATTTAATATAGCAAAAAATCATTTAATTCCAAAACAATTAAAAGAGCACTCTATAGATGATAAAAAAGTTATTTTTAGTGACAATAGTATAAATTATATTATTAATAGCTATACAAGAGAATCTGGAGTTAGAGGTCTTGAAAGAAAAATAGCATCCATAATAAGAAAAGGCATTGCAGATATTGTTGAAAATAATAAAGAAAAAATAATTGTATCATCACAAATTGTAAAAAAGTATTTAGGCCCAGATATGTTTACCTATGAAAAGGTTGATAATCAAGATAAAGTTGGAATTGTAACAGGAATGGCATGGACAGGATATGGTGGAGATACATTACCGGTAGAGGTTGCAGTAATGCCAGGTAACGGTAAGTTATCTTTAACTGGTCAATTAGGTGATGTTATGAAAGAATCTGCAGAAGCTGGTTTTAGTTATGTTAGGACAAATGCAAGTAAATATTCGATAAATGAAAAATTTTATCAGGAAAAGGATGTTCATATTCATGTACCAGAAGGTGCAGTGCCTAAGGATGGACCTTCGGCAGGTGTTACAATGATTACAGCTTTAGTATCTGCATTAAGTAACACTAAAGTAAAGCATAACGTAGCAATGACTGGTGAAATAACATTAACAGGTAGAGTACTTCCTATTGGAGGTTTAAAAGAAAAATCATTAGCAGCCTATAGAGCTGGAATAGATACTGTCATTATTCCTAAAGATAATGAAAAGGATCTTAGAAAAATCCCTAAGTCTGTGAAAAATAAGATGAAATTTATTTTAGCTGAAAAAATTGATGATGTACTTAAAAATGCATTAGTTGGAGAGTGTAAAGATGGAAATTAAAAAGGCGGAATTTATAATATCTGCAGTTAGAAGAGATCAGTTTCCAAATACAGATCTACCTGAAATTGCTTTTGTTGGCAGATCTAATGTTGGAAAGTCTTCCATCATTAATTCCTTGACCAATAGAAGAAAATTAGTAAAGGTCAGCTCCACACCAGGAAAAACAAGGTTAATAAACTATTTTATGATTAATGAAAATAGCTATTTTGTTGATTTACCTGGCTATGGCTATGCTAAAATCTCAAAAGAAGAAAAAAAAGATTGGGGCAAAATGATAGAAACTTATCTTAAGGATAGGGTTCCATTAAAAAAAGTAATTCTTCTTTTGGATTGTAGAAGAGTACCTAATGAAGATGATATTTTAATGTATAATTGGATAGTACATTATGGATATAATTGTATGATCGTAGCTACCAAAAGTGATAAATTAAATAAAAATGAATTGTTTAAAAGTGAGAAGGTTATGAAAGAAACGCTTAAGCTTCCAGCAGATTATAAAATACTTCATTATTCGTCGCTTAAACGGGTAGGCACAAGTGAACTTTTAGATAATATATTTGAGGGAGTATTATAAAAAAAGTAAATTACGTGAATAAAATATAAAAAAAGGGGTATCATAACTAATGTAATTGGAGAATATATCTCCATTAGTATAAATTAAGATTTAGTCTTTATTTTATACTAAACCCCCCATCCCCCTTGGGATCGTAATATACGGTCCCTTTTTTAATGCAAAAAATCAATTTGTATGTTTTTTGTTGAAAAGTATATTAAAATTAAAAGTAATAAGATGATAAGTAATAAAAATAAAAATATTAGCTTTTTCTTAAAAAAAAATACTTTGAATTTCATATAATCACCTCAAGTATATATATGAAATCCAAAGTTCGGTTTAGAAGATATAATAACTTTGTGTTATTAATTACTTTTACAATCTTTACATATTCCGTAAAAATAAACCTTATTTGATAATATAGTGTAGTCAGTAAACTCACTGACTTTATTGTTCAATTCAGTTAAAGAAACTAAGTCGATATCATCAACCTTACCACAAGTTATACATTGAATATGTGGATGAGAGTGTACATTACTATCATATCTGAAATTTCCTTCTCCCACATTCAATTCCTGAACTAATCCAACTTCAACAAAGGTATTAAGTGCCTTGTAAACAGTTGCTAAACTCATAGTTGGAAAATCTGGCTGCAATGTTCTATATATGGTTTCTGCTGAAGGGTGTTCTTTTGTAGATTTCAAATATTTGTAAACAGCAATTCGCTGAGGTGTCAGCTTTAACTTTTTTTCTTTAAAGGTATCAGTTATACTTTTCATTTTTATCACCCTCTCTATATAAGATTTATTATATTATATAATAAAAATTATTTGTTGTCAAAGATTATTGTTTACAAGAAAATTCAGAAAATTGCAAAGCAAATTCAAGTGTATATTAACAGATTAATATTAATATATTTATATTATTAATAATTAATAAGGGGAATATTACTTGGTGGCTTTGCTTTGCACTATAATTTTAATCGTTTTTTTTATAGTTTTAGGTTTTATAGAGATGTACAATATGTTTAAAAAGAAATAAATGGTATTTCATTAAAAATTAACGATAGATTAATACATTTATAATATAGAAAGCATATATTGAAATTATATATAAATAAAAAAATAGAAGCTGCAACTTTTATGATTAAAAAAACACTTGCTTTATATTGGGAGGAGGAATTGTATTGAAGAGTACTTTTGTTTTGGATACGAATGTAATTCTTTATTCTCCAGCATCAATTTTGTCTTTTGGAGATAGTGATGTAGTAATTCCTGAGGTTGTTTTAGAGGAGCTTGATTCATTTAAAAAGGATAAAAGTGATTTGGGACTAAATGCAAGACACGCGGCTAGAATAATTGATAACTTAAGAAAATTAGGTAAAATCCATGAAGGAATCGAGCTTCCAAGTGGTGGTAGGCTTAGAGTGGAGATGAATCATTATGATACAAAAATACCACCAAGCTGGGATAAATTAAAGGCTGATAACCGTATAATTCAAGTTTGCAAAGCATTAAAAGAGCAGGGAGAAGATGTATACTTAATTACAAAAGATATATTTGAAAGAATAAAAGCAGATTGTGTGGACGTAAATGTTGAAGATTACTATGAAAAAATGGTGCCTGAAGGCAGCGATAATCAGTATACTGGAAGGATAGATGTATTTGCAGCTGCTAAAGATATAGAACTGTATTATAAAAATAAATACATTGAAACCGATAAACTTTTAAGTTATTGTCCAGAAGACTTACAATATAGTAATCCAGATTTATTTATTAATCAATTCGTAATAATCCATTCAAAAGACAATTTAAGACAGACTGCCTTAGGCAGATTTGATGGAAATAGAGTAGTAGCTTTGCTTTATAAAGATATAAATCCCTTAGGAGTTTCACCTAGAAATGTAGGACAAAAGTTTATGCTTGAAGCACTTCTAACCCCATCGTCAAAAGCACCACTTGTTATTATAAAAGGCCCAGCAGGAACTGCAAAAACTTTGTTTTCATTAGCGGCAGGGCTTCATAGAATTTTAGAAGAAGAAAATAATCAGTATAGAAGAATATTAATATGTAGACCAAATGTTACTATGGATGAGGAAATAGGATTTTTGCCTGGAACTGAGCAGGAAAAAATCGCACCTTTTATGAGACCTATATTTGACAATTTGGAAATACTAGTTGATTCTGATGAAAGAGAAAGATATAAAAATGAAGGTGAACTTAGAGATAAAATAAAAGAATTATTTGATAGGAGAATAATTACTACTGAAGCAGTTGCATATTTAAGAGGAAGATCCATAATAAAAAATTGGGTAATTATTGATGAAGCTCAAAATCTTTCACCAAAACAAGTAAAAGCAATAATCACAAGAGCTGGAGAAGGTACTAAACTTATATTAATTGGTGACCCTGATCAAATAGATCAACCATTTTTAGATTCTAGGTCCAATGGATTATGCTATGCGGCTGAAAATATGAAGGGAAGTTCTATGTGTTATCAGGTTTCTTTAAAACATAACGAATGTGAAAGGTCTTTACTAGCTTTAGAAGCATCAAAAAGGTTATAATAAAAGCTGTTACATAATCGGATATGTAACAGCTTTTTAATTGAATTTTGACTTATTCAATATTTTATGCTTATATATATATTATAGTTACAAAAAATACACAAAAATTTCGTGGGAATTTTTAAGGTTTTGTTGTAAAATATAATTTAGGTCGTATAGAAATGTTTTAAAGAGGAGTATATCCATGAATTCAAACAATCGAAACAGAAGAAATGTTAAAAACAAAAAAACTGTGAAGAAAAGGAAAGTAAAGCATAGTAAATTAAAATTATTTATATATTTTATATTAGTAGAAATAATTGTTACTGTAGCGTCGGCACCTTGGATTATATATTATGGACCGTTTAATACGTTAAAAAAAATGATAGTAGGAGAGGCAATGTCTACAATGAGTCATCAATATTTAGCTACATTTTTTTTGTCTCAGGACAGCATTAATCAAATATTATACGGTGATAAAGCTGTACAATCCAATGCAACAGCACAAAACTTGAATGATATTTCTGTAGGTAATACAAATTCTAAAATAGAATTAAGTAAAATAACTGGTACTAAATATAATGGGTTAATGCTAATAGTACATGACCCTAAAAGAGTAAAGGTAGGCTATTCAAATGAATTAGGCTCAAGAGGTCAAAAGCCTAGTCAAATAGCAAAAGAATATAATGCAATTGGTGCAATAAACGGAGGCGGTTTTTCTGATAAAGGACAAAATTCCACAGCCATTTGGACTGGAACAGGAGCTTTCCCTACAGGAGTTATTATTTCCAATGGTAAGCTTGTGTACCCAACAGGAAATATAGATAAAAATCAATTGCTACCTGGTGTGGCAGCAATTACAAGTGATGGACATTTAATAGTAGGAAAACATACATTAGGTGATTTGTTAAAAGATAATGTACAAGAAGCCTTATGCTTTGGTCCCACATTAATAATAGATGGTATCCCTCAAACAGTTAGTGACGTGGATGGAAAACCTATAGATAGTCAAGGAGTAGATCCAAGAACTGTAATTGGACAAAGAAAAGATGGCTCAATAGTACTTCTTACAATCGATGGAAGACAAGGCCTTGAAGCAGGTGCAACTATTGGTGACCTTCAGAAGATACTTCTAAAAGCTGGTGTAGTTAACGCTGTTAATCTTGATGGTGGAGCTTCTACAGTTCTTTATTACAAAGGAAAGGTTCAAAATAGTCCAAGTGATAAATTTGGAGAGAGACCAGTTCCGGATATATTCTATGTCAAGTAACAGGAGGGATAAAATGACTGCAGGTAAAAGGCTGACAACGTGGATAATAATTTCTTTAATAATTCAGTGTAGTTTATACTTATATTTAGATAAAGTATATTTTGCAACTGATGGCAATATTCAAATTAGTAATATAGATACGGGTGATTATGCTAAAGCTATAACACCAAAAATAAACTTTAAAAGTGACGATACAAATATAAGTCTGTCTTACGATTGTAGTTATACAGCTTATATGGAAAATGGTGTTTTAAAAGTATTCGACACTAACACAGGCAAAGAAAGAACTTTGGGATTTTCAAGTGGAGTACAGATTTTATCATATAAATGGCTTACTGATAGCAATATAATGATGATAGCAGAAAGGCTTACAGTTAATGGCAGAAAAGCAATTCAGATTTTTTCTTATGATGCAGATAGTCAAGAGAAAAAAGATACCAATAATTATGTAGGTGGTAAAAAAGTTAATACTTTACCATCTTACAGTTCAAACGATAAAGTTGATTTTGAAAGCTCTCCCGATACAGGAGTTTTATATACGAAGGTTTCTTATAGCAAAACAGAAGCTAGTGTATTTAGATTAGATAGAAATGAAACCTTAACAAGACAAAGTACAACCACAAGAAATATTGGTAAAATGTGTGTGGCATCTGATGATGATCAGCTTGTGTACGAAGATTTAACTTATGATAGGCTTAGAACAAACTATAAAACTAGAACCCTTACTTTAAATGGAAGTACAAATTTAAAATTATTAGGAAATGATGGGAATGATAACTTTTATGTTAGTATAGGAAATACAGCATCCCAAATATATTATGGTAAGCTTTCTGTACCAACAAGTTCATGGAATAAAATTACATTGTCTTCACCTGTTATTTCTAGTAATATAGTTGTAACACCAAGTGGCAATGTTTACAATATAGATAGTGCTGATGGAAAGGTAGTGAATTTAAAGAATAATAAAGTATATAATTTTAATGGTGAATATATAGGTATAAATGATAGTTATATAAGTTACAAAGCAAATGATAAACTTTTAGTTTTGGCATTAAAATAAAAATAGGAGAGGTAGGTACTTAATGGCTAAGGAGCGCAGAATTAAAGATAAAAATAAAAAGGGCAGAAAAAAGAATAGTCTTTTTTCTATGTTTAGATATTCCATTTCATTTATAATATTTGAAGTGGTATTTACTGGTGTTGTTATGACTTTAGTTGTATTTTATGGGCCGTTCATAAATGTAAAAAAGACGGTGGTTGGAGCGTTAATGACTTCTGGAGCACATCAATATATTGCTAAATGGTTTCTTTCCGATGCTGAAATAAACAATTTAGTTGGCACTGCAACAGCTAATAGTCAAGTAACTCAAGCTACACAAAAGGTTAACTTAAATGCGATAACAATCGCTCATAAAAATGATACAGGTATCGTAAGGTACGATGTAAGCAGTACAAATGGTAAGTTTAAAGGATATATGCTTTTAATTAAAGACCCTACAAGGGTTAAGGTTGGAGTTTCTAAAAGTATGGGCGTAGAAGGTGAACTTACAAGTCAAATTGCAAAAGATAATAATGCTGTTGCGGCAATAAATGCTGGAGGTTTTGTTGATACCTCTACTAATGGTACAACAACATATACTGGAACAGGGGGAATTCCTGCAGGAATTTTGATATCAAATGGAAATGTAATTAGTAACAATGATGGAAATTTAGATAAAAAGGTAACTACTATGGGAATTACGAATGCAGGTAAGCTTTTAGTAGGAAATTATAGCGTAAATGATTTAGAATCCCTTAATGTTACTCAAGCGGTTTCATTTATGCCTATATTAGTTCTTAATGGGCACGCTGTAAAAATAACTGAAGATGGAGGCATAGCTCCTAGAACAGCAATAGGTCAGACAGCTGATGGTTCCATACTGTTATTAGTTATCGATGGAAGACAACTTTCAAGCTTAGGAGCCACATATCAGGATGTTCAAAATATAATGCTTCAATATGGAGCTGTAAATGCAATAAATTTAGATGGAGGTTCCTCAAGTACGATGTATTATGATGGTAGCATTATCAATAATCCATGTGATTCTAATGGGGAAAGATACGTACCATCAGCAGTTTATGTTGGAAACTAAGGAGGAAATTCAATGAAAATAGTAAAACATTTAGCAATATGGGTAGCTATTTCTTTAATAGTTCAGCTAGGTGCTCTGTTTTATCTTGATAAATATTATTTAGTAGCTCAAACAAAATTTAAAAGTAAAGAAGTATTCGAAGCAACGCCAAAAAAACAGGATGTTAAGGTGAAGATTCCAACAGATGCAACTCAAATTAATATATCGTATGAAGGAACATACCTATCCTATATACAAAATGGAAGTTTAATAGTTGTAAATACAACAAATAATGATACAAAAACATTTTCGCCAGTTGCCGGAAATACCATTTCCATGTATAAATGGCTAAATGATAAAGATAGAGTTTATGTTGTAGAAAGAACTGAAAGTAATTTTCAACTTTATTATTATGATGCCGTTAAAGATGCTAGTGCACTAGTTAAAAATATAACTTATTCTACTAGATATTCATCTGTAACTGCTATAGGAAGCTCTGCAATGACTAATATGGACTTCTTTAAAATAAACAGAGGCGAAACTACATCTTATATATACTATAAAGATATAATGAATAATGTTGGCTCTGTAGATACAGTAACTAGTAGAATAGGCAAGATGTATACACTTCTTAGAAAACCAGAAGTAATATATGAAGATACTTATAATGGTAAGATATATGATACAGTATACGATAGCTCCAGTTACTATCCAATAAATATAAGCGGGTCAAAGGTCAATGCACTTATTGGGGTAGATGATTCAGACAATGTTTATATTGGTGATGTAGTTAATAATTTGGTTGATAAGATATATTATGGAAACTTAAAAGATACTACTGATAAATGGCAATCAATAGCCTTAGCAGCGCCTACTGATCCAAATAATATTTTTGTTACACAAGCTGGAGATATTTGTGTAAATAACCCAGCAAAGAATCAGGTTCTATCTCTTAAATCAAATAATATTACTGCTTATAAGGGTACTTTTATCGAAATGTCTGATGCAGGCATAATCTCAAATGATAAAGGCATTTTAGTTAAGACAATGTATAAATAAATATGAAAGGATGGTTACTATGTTAAGTATGTTCAACATAGACATTCAGCAAATACTATTTTCAATACCAGCTATTTTGATTGCTTTTACTTTTCATGAGTATGCACATGCAATGGTAGCTGACAAATTAGGAGATAAAACTCCAAGGTTTCAAGGACGGTTAACATTAAATCCTATAGCGCATATTGACCCAATTGGATTTATTTTGATTCTTTTATTAAGGTTTGGTTGGGCAAAACCTGTTGAAACAAACCCTAGAGCTTTTAAAAATTATTATAAGGATGATTTAAAGGTATCTATAGCTGGGCCACTTGCAAATTTAGCAGTGGCAATAGTGGCAGCTATTATTTTTGGAATTTGTAATAAATTTATGTCAAATTCAAATTTATCTATTATAATTGTGACATTAATTTATGCGGTAATTCAATATAATACTATGTTTTTCCTTTTGAATTTTATTCCAATACCAGGTTTTGATGGTTTCCATATTTTAAGAGATCTTTTTCCAAAGGAGTTTTATAATATTTCTGATACATTATATAGATATCAGCTTATAATATTTTTAGTTTTAGTTATGCCTATTTTTAATGGGTATTCTATTTTATCTTATGTAATAAGCATTCCTGCTAATGATATTTCGAATTTATTAGTTCAGTTATCTACAGCTATTTTTGGAATGTAATATTAATTTTTAGTTTTAGACTGGAGTTGAATAGATGAGATTAAGAAAAAAGTGGTGGGCTAGACCAGAGCTGGAAGAATGTCCACTTTTTATATCAGAGCCAAGAGAGTACAAAGGAAAATGGGCAGAAAAGTTTAATAATGACAACGAAATATTTTTAGAACTAGGTTGTGGAAGAGGAGAATTTTTAGCTCAAAATGCTACTTTAAACCCACAAAAAAATTATATTGCAATTGATTTAAAAGATGAAGTGTTAGTTTTTGCAAAAAGAAAGGTAATTGAAAAAGAGCTTACAAATGTTAGAATAGTACCACTTCAAATTGCATTTATTAATGAAGTTTTTGATAAAAATGAAATAAGCAGAATATACATTAATTTTTGCAATCCATGGCCAAAGGAAAGGCATAATAAAAGAAGACTTACGCACAAAAAGTTTTTGGAAAAGTATAAGGAGTTTATAAAACCAGGTTCAGAAATTTGGTTTAAAACAGATAATAAAGAACTTTTTGAAGCTTCAATTGATTATTTTAAAGAAAGTGGCTTTGAACTTTTGTTTACCACATTTGATTTACATAACAGCGGCTTTCAGCCAAATGTTGTAACAGAATATGAAAGCAAATTCATGGGTCTTGGTATGAAAATAATGTTTTTGAAAGCTAAATTAAAATAGAATATTTTATCTTATCCTAGGGAAACATATTTATATGGGTATGTTTAGAAAGACTTTTTGTTGGAAATAATAAAAAATATAGGAAAATTATTTTTTCATAAAGATGTCAAGGGA
Source organism: Bacillota bacterium (assembly GCA_021781655.1). Taxonomy (GTDB): domain Bacteria; phylum Bacillota; class Clostridia; order Clostridiales; family Clostridiaceae; genus JAJXWJ01. Next base: position 75,644 of record JAJXWJ010000007.1, read on the forward strand.
GGGATAAGCTTGCTTGAACGATATGGAAGTATGCATATTATTCAAAAAGTAATTAGGAATAATAATGATGATGTTATAGCATATACGCTTGAAAATGGCGAAATTATAACAAAAGAGGAAGCGTTATGTATGGCTTCACAAGGGCAACTTAGCGATGATACTATAAAAAATTAAAAATACAAACGAAAACTATTATTCCTATGAGTGATAGTTTTTGTTTTTTGAAATAGGAGGAAACAACTGTTGTTAAATAAAAAAAATAAGTTTTATATTTTTGTATCCATAATTTCTTTGATTTTGTCAATACTTTGGATAATATTTGTAAATACAAAACCAAGTTCAGATTTTCAATATTATAATACGGTGGCAAGACAAGTAGCAAATGGCGGACAGTGGGGAGATACTTATACTTCTGTAGGTTATGCAATAGTTCTTGGTTTTGTATACAAATTATTTGGCTTAAGTATAATGGTGGGAAAAATATTCAATATATTTTTGAGTGCTTTAAGCTTTTTCATATTATTTAAGTTACTAAAAAAGGTTGAACTAGAAGAAAAGAAAAGGAAAATAATTTTCACTATATTTGCTTTTTTTCCGAATACTATATTTTATAATAGCCTTTTATGTACAGAAATTTTATTTACAACAATATTTTTATTTATAGGTTTATTGTATTTTAGTGATTTTAAATACAAATACATATTTATCGGTATTTTAACTGGTATAAACGCAATGATAAAACCTTTTTTTCTTATATTTTTCTTTGCTGTGTTTATGATCCAAATAGTAAATAGAGTTGGCTTTTTAAAGACAATTAAAAACACTTTAGTGGTGCTACTTTTTAGTGCATTAACCTTATCTCCTTGGATTTATAGGAACACTAAACTTATTGGACAGTTTACCACCATCTCCAACAATGGAGGCATAGTATTATATATTAACAATAATTCTCAAAATAATGCAGGAAGATGGATGCCTGCAGCAAATGTTAAAGATTCTCTTGTAAACCAAAAAAAATATAAAGATGCAAATCCAACAGAAAGAAATAATATGCTAAGCTCAGCAGCTAAAAAGTGGATTTTGAGTCATCCATTGCAATTTATAGATTTAGGCTTTAAAAGAATTTACAATACATATTATATTGCTGATGACATTGCATTTACATATAATGGGACAGGTCTTTCAACGACAGCACAAAATATTTTAGCTAATTGGGCATATATTTATAAGATGATTATTTTCATTCCGGCAACGGTAATGGTAATAATTAAATGCATAGAAGTTATAAAAAGCTTGATTAAAAAGAAAACAATGGATAACTTTATGGTATACAATTTGATTTGTTATTTCATGTTTGCGTGTACATATTTTATTACTGAAGGTCAAGGACGGTATTCTTTTCCTGCAATAATCATTATGACTTACTTTTTTACTGATGCAGTTTTTAGACTATTTTTTAATAAAGCTAAAGGTTTAAATAAAATTTAAAGACAGCTAGTATTTCTGTAAAATTAATTATTTATTAATTGACAAATAACAATAGTTTTATAATAATAAGAATAGCATTTAAATAATCAATTTAAGTAAGTAAAGTCTAATTAGGGAAACAAGGAGGCAGCTAATTGAAAAAATTTTTAATAGAAAGAAAACTAGTTAAACAAATAGATTTTTCACTGCTTATTGCAGTGATTTTAATATCAATTTTTGGCTGTGCTAATATATACAGCGCTACTTTTAGAACTTTAGGTTTCCATACTATGCTAAATCAAGTTTTATACATTTTTATAGGCCTAATTATTATATATGTATTGCTGCTTTTTGATTATAATCTAATAGGTAATTTTTCCTCGATTTTTTATTGGGTTGGTGTAATATTGCTTTTATACACAGATGTTGCAGTTAGTAGAATTAAAGGTGCAAAGTCTTGGATATCAGTTGGTAGTTTTACTATAGAGCCTGGTGAGGTAATTAAATTTGCACTGATTTTGTTTCTTGCAAAAAAAATTGATAGTATGGAAGGCGATGTCAATAGCCCTAAAAACTTAATTAAGATATTATTTTATGCAGCTATTCCTATAGCTTTTATAATTAAACAGCCTAATTTAGGCTTAGCATTGATTTGCATTTTTACAGTTTTCACCATGCTATATATTTCAAAGCTTAAGCTTAAAATAATTTTTGCATCGATTTTAACTGGTATAATAGCTATTGTTTTAATTCTTAATCTGCATCTACTACAAGGTTATCAATTGGCAAGACTTACCTCTTTTATAAACCCTAAGAGCAGTCAATCGGATAATACGCTGCAGGTTGACAATGCAATGCTTGCTATTGGTTCAGGTGGAATATATGGAGAAGGATTTTTAAAAGGAACTCAAGTTAGTGGTGGATTTA
>JAJXWJ010000151.1 GCA_021781655.1 Bacillota bacterium
TTTTTATCTTCTTCGTCTGCAGTGGAAAAGTGAGAAAACAATCCTTCTACTTCAAGGTTTGACAATTTGCTTATTTTATATACATCTTCTACACTATTTTTATTTGGTAAAAAACCTATTCTGTTCATTCCAGTGTCTAACGCTATATGTACCCTTACCGTTATGTGCCTTTTCTCAGCCATTTTTGAAAGACCTAACGCATATTCATAGGAAAATACCGTTTGCTCAATATCGTATTTCAATATGTTATCAGCTTGGCTTAAAGGGGTATAACCTAATATCATTATTGGACATTCTATTCCTGCCCTCCTAAGCTCAACTGCTTCACTAACAACAGCAACTGCAAGCTTTGTAACTCCATTTTCTAAAAGCACAGGTGCTACATCTATTGCTCCATGACCATATGCATCTGCTTTAACGATTCCTATTATTTCTTCACTAGAAGAAACCCTTCTTATTTCTTTAATATTATTTGCTAAATTATCTAAATCGATTTCCGCCCAAACGGGTCTTAAGTGCTTAAACAACCAAAATTCCTCCTCCTGCCTATTTGTTAATATCAAATAAGGTCTTAGAAAGCTTTGCGTTTGCTTCAAAGTTTTTATACGTTATTAAAAGCTTCTCATTTCCTTTATAATCGTATATAGAAAGCTTTTCAGGCTTTTTATCTGAAATGTTTATATACAGTATTCCATAGCTTAAATTTCTATTAGGACAATTAAGTGAAGTTTTAATAAGCTCGTAATTCATATCGTTTATTTGAACATACTTTTTTTCTATATTTTGATTAGTATAAAAAAGCCCTATAAACTCTCCTAAAAAGCTAAGCCTTAAAACATCATCAAAATTTTCATCCGTTACGTATTTTTGCTTATTATATAAGTCTGTAACGTAAATCTTATCATCTCTATATATCATGACCTTATCATTATTTAACTCTAATTTATATCCTAATCCTATTAAAAACATTTGTCTACCACTATACTCTAAATTTTGTCTTTGATTAATTACTTTTATATCCATATCTACACTATAACTATTCAAGCCTTTAAGATAGCTTGTCATTTCTGGCGGCTTTCTATTAATAATGCTACAGCCGGTTAACGAAATAAAAAAAATAAATATTAGTAATAACTTTTTCATCGTACCTCCATAAATATACTATGAAATGCTTACTAATATTTATTGTATTTCAGCTTTTAAATAATTATGTTTTTAATTTACTAGCAATTCCTTCATAGTAAAAGGAATTTCATTAATAACCTCCGTTGCCGAAACACTATATCTTTCACTAGATAATTTATCCCCTGCGTACCCATGAATATAGGCACCTAAGGCAGCTGCTTTTAACGGTTTAACCCCCTCAGCAATTAAAGCAGCAATTATCCCAGTTAAACAGTCTCCCATTCCACCTGAGGCCATAGCACTGTTTCCTGTGCTATTAATAAAAGTAGCATCACCATCTGTAATTACCGTATAGTAACCTTTTAAAAGCACAATAACGTTGTGCTCCTTAGCAAATTCTTTTGCTATTTTTATTCTGTTATCATTTATATAACTACTACTAATTTTAGTTAACCTCTCTAACTCCTTAGGATGAGGCGTAATTACTATTTCACACCTTTTATTTTTTAATAAATTTAAATTGTCACTTAAAACATTTAACCCATCAGCATCTATTACTAAAGGGCAAGATGAGTTAGAAATCACTTCTTCTAAAATATCATATGTATTTTTATTGTTTCCCATTCCTGGACCAATAGCTATTACATTGCTGCTAGTTAATTTTTGCCTGTTGTTAAAACTTAAGGTCATAGCCTCTGTTAACTTATTTCCAAGTATGTCTAAAGTATCCTCTGGACAGCATAAGGTTACTAGTCCTGCACCAGTTTTTACTGCAGCCTTTGTACAAATATATGCAGCACCAGTAAACCCTTTAGAGCCTGCAAATATAGTAACTCTACCAAAATCACCCTTATGACTTTGCTTTTCTCTTTTAATAATATTTTCAGCTGCAAAAGTTCTATGGGTTATGAAGGTTTTATTATCATAAGCTTCTATAGCTTCTTTAGGTATGCCGATATTTTCAATTATTATTTGTCCTAAATATTTTTGAGCACCATAATTAAAAAATCCTTCCTTATAAAACCCAAAGGAAACCGTCTTGTTAGAAATTACAGCTTCTCCTAATACTTTGCCGCTATCAGCATCTATCCCAGAAGGTATATCTATAGCTACCGTAAACTTACTATTTTCGTTTATAATCTCTATTGCTCTTTTGTATATTCCTGTAACTTCCCTACTAACACCTGTTCCAAAAATTCCATCTATAGTTATACTGCTTTCATTTACAGCACTAGTTAGTTCTTTTAAGGTTGATTCCTCTGTAATATATATTATATGGGCTTTCATATTTTTAAGGATTTGAAGGTTAGTGTAGGTGCTTTCACTCATTTTACACACTTCACCCAAAACAAACACCTTTACTTTCTTATCTAAGGCAATAAGGTGTCTTGCTAAAGCAAGGCAGTCACCACCATTATTTCCAGCTCCACATACTAAAGTAAAATCATTAAATTCCTTTATATTTTTTAGTACCTTTATCGCTGCATTTTCCATCAATATACACATTGGTATACCTAATTTTTTTACGCAGTAAGCATCTATTTTTTTTATAATTTCCTTTGTAGCTACTCTCATAATTAACCCCTTTTATAAACCGTTTTCAAGCACTGCATAAGCAATTGCAGCTTCCTTACTATGAGAAATGCTAAGATGCATTTTATAATCACCGTTGCATAACTTTTTAGCTATCTTTTTTGCCTTACCCTTTAAAATAACTAATGGCTTTCCCATAGTGTTTCTATCGATTTCTATATCTTCAAAGCTAAATTCTCTAAAACCTGTACCTAAGGCCTTAGCAATTGCCTCCTTAGCTGCAAACCTACCTGCAACATATTCTGCCCTAAAGTTTCTGCTTTTAAGATAATCAATTTCATTTTCAGCAAAAACTTTTTCAATAAAAGCTGAGTTTTTTTCAACAGCTTCTTTTATTCTTTGAATTTCTATAATGTCAACACCTATTCCTATTATCATATTCGCCATCGCCCCTAACAAATTTACACTTCTTTATTTATATTATAATAAATAAAGATAAAAAATAAAAGAGAGGTTACACCTCCCTTAACTTATGGATGTTTCTTTAAATAACCTGTCATAGTCACTTATATAGTCATCAATGTATTCTCCAATGACCTCAATAAAATTAATAGGAGAAACTAAATTACTACTCAACATCTTTGCTAGAGCTTGGACTTTATGTCTTTGAGGACTAATATTTTTAACACAATCTCTTTCAATATTAAAAACTTTACCCAAGGAATTATCTCTTCTTTCTATAACTATTCCATAAGATTGTACTTCTTTAACAACACCTTCATCTAAAAGCTTTAAAGAATTTCTTGTAACGATGTATTCATATGTGTAGTCAACACCTTCAGAGCTAAGCGACTTTGATAAAATATCTACTACATTCATTAAATATCCCTCCATTTATAATATATTTATATATTATCATTGCACAATGAAAAAACTTGTCATTCTATATACTCAATAAATATTTTTTTATCGATATTTTACGACAATAACAAGTATTTTCTTACTTTATTTTTCAATAATATCCCATAATTATATATATTTATAATGATTCAGAGAAGAATCATGCCGATTTATAATATATTTATCATAATTTTAAATTTGTTTTATTTAGAATTTTCTAAATATTATACATGTAACATATCAATATCATAATTTTTTACACCAAATTCATTGACTTTTCAATTTCAATATTATAAAATGTAAATAATAATAATTATCCTTTGGATGACAAAACTTTAACAAATCCTACTGGATAATATATTTTTAGGGAGTGATATTATGAAAGCTATAGAAATAAAAAAAGATATTCATTGGATTGGTGCCTTGGACCCTGATTTAAGAATATTTGATATTGTTATGTATACACCCTTTGGTACTACATACAATTCTTATGTTGT
>JAJXWJ010000152.1 GCA_021781655.1 Bacillota bacterium
ATATTTATTATAAATGCTACTAAATTCGTATTCTTTTATTTTATTATGATAATAATAATTATATTACCCTTGATAACTTTTATCAAATATTTTCTTATTACTCCATAATAATATTATTAAATACACTGGAATTGGCGCGGATATTAGTGTAGAATGATATTGATAAAAAATATCAACATAATTTTAATTTTTGATATTTTTTATCAATATCATTACTTTATGTAAATAGAGAGGTTATTATGTTTAAAAATAATATTATAGTTACTAATCAATATGGAATTCATACAAGAGTAGCCGCAATGATTGTAAATAAAGCAAGTGAAATAAAAAAATCTCATGGTGTAAATTTATATATTAAAAGAACTGATTCTGGAGAACCAATGGCAATTAGTATGTTGGCACTAATTTCTCTAAGAATTCAAAATGGTGAATTTATTGAAGTTTCATGTAAAGAAGAATCTATATCAGGCCAAATTGCAGTTGTTGAACTTTGCAATTTTATTTCAAATGAACTTCAGCAAAACACTTATCCAATTTCTAAAATTGATGCTATATTAGAACAAAACACTATAGCTAATGAACAAATACTAGAAAATATCCCTATGGGCATACTAGTCATAGACACAGATTCAAATATAGCCTCCATGAATCAATATGCATTGGATTTAATAGATGCAAAAATAGACGAGGTTATAGGCAAACCTGTATGTGAAATAATTCCAACTTCTGAGCTACCATCTGTTTTGGAACGCAGAGAAAAACATCTAGGTAGCATCCAACACATTAATAACAAGGTTGTTTTTGCAAATCGCACACCAATAGTTTCTAATAACAAAATTTTAGGAGCTTTAGCTGTTTTTCAAGATATGTCAGATCTTATAGGCATGAGAGAACTAAATGAAAAATTTTTAAAAATTTTGGCTGCTTCACACGATTTAATATGTTTTGTAGATGAGCAAAGAAAAATCAGCTATGTAAATCCTGCTTATGAAAAACAACTCCTTTCAAACCCATCTGAAATTTTAGGAAAAGATCTTTATGATATTTCTAAAGATGGACTTAGAATGAAAGTTTTTGAATCTAAAATTCCTATAGAAAATGTATTTCATTCGAAAAACGACGTAGATATAATAACTACTGTTGAACCTTTATTTACAGATAACATCTTTAGAGGTGTTATTTCTATTTCAAAGGCAGCTTATGAAATTAAAGATATTGCAAAACAATTAGAACAATCAGAAGAAGAATTAAATTATTATAAAGCTGAACTTAAAAGGCACACAAGTCTAACTGGCAATTTTGGTGATATCATTGGCAGTGGTTCTTCACTTCGAGATGCGTTATTAATTGCAGATAAAGCTGCTGCTACAACATCAACGGTTTTAATTAGAGGAGAAAGCGGAACCGGTAAAGAACTAGTAGCAAAAGCTATTCACAATAATAGTTCAAGAAAAGATAAGCCTTTCGTTAGAGTAAACTGTGCTGCTATACCAGAAAACTTACTAGAAAGTGAGTTGTTCGGTTATGAAAAGGGCGCCTTTACAGGTGCTTTAAAAAGTAAGCCTGGCAAATTTAACATCGCTCATGAAGGAACAATTTTTTTAGATGAAATAGGCGATATGCCAAAAGCAATGCAAGTGAAACTTCTTAGGGTTCTTCAAGAAAGAGAATTTGAAAGTGTTGGCGGAATTTCCACACAAAAAGTTGATGTGAGAATTATTGCAGCTACTAATAGAGATCTTGAAACAATGCTTAAAACTGGAGAATTCAGAGAAGACTTATATTACAGACTAAATGTAATAACCATAACTTTGCCGCCACTAAATAAAAGAAAAGGTGATATAAGCTTACTTGTAGAACACTTTATCAAAAAATTATCAAAAACATTAGGAAAAGAAATACTCTCTATAGACAGAGTCGCTTTAAGTTATCTGGAAGACTATCATTGGCCAGGAAATGTTAGGGAATTAGAGAACATTATTGAAAGAGCTATTAATATGTGCGAAGGCAAAACAATATCCGTTAAAGATTTACCTATGTTTATAACTAACATTAAATCAAAAGAAAAGGCTTTAATAAACTTTAATGAAAGCGAAGAGCTTATGAAGCTTGAAGATTATGAAAAGGAAATCATTACTCTAGCTTTACAAAAATATAAAAGCTTCAATAAAGCGGGACAAGCCTTAGGCATTACTCATCGAACTGTTGCATTAAAATGCAAGAAGTATGGGATTGTTACAAATAATTAACATTTGTTAACTTTTCTTAACATTTAATCATTTTATCAAGTTTTTACTCATATAATATTCTATTTTGACTGAATAAGTATTTTTTTATCATTTAATGAGATATTTTGGCACATACTATATATTGTAATTATTCCTTTTAAACATTACAATATATAGTATAATGTGTAAAATAATAATTTAAGGAGTTTTTTTATGGAAAGTAAATCATTGCCTAGAATTGCATATTTTTGTATGGAATACGGTTTAGATTCAAATTTCAAAACTTATGCAGGTGGTTTAGGAATTTTAGCTGGGGATTATATTAAAGGTGCCAAGGATGACAACTTACCAATTACCGCTATCGGAATTAAGTGGAAACAAGGCTATGGAGATCAGGCTATTGATAAAAACGGTAAACCTTTCGATATGTTCCATGACTACGATTATGATTTCTTAATAGATACTGGCATCAAAGTTCCAGTTACTATTCGAAGAGAAGAAATACTTTGTAAAGTGTGGAAAGTTAACAAATTTAATAATGCTGACTTATATCTTCTCGATACAGATATAAAAGAAAATAGCACAAGATTAATTACTGGCCAATTATACGGTTGGTTTGGAGAAGAGAGGATTGCCCAGGAAATTGTTCTTGGCATCGGAGGCATTAGGGCTTTAAGAGCTTTAGGTATCAATATAGACGTATATCATTTTAACGAAGGACACGCTGTTCTTGCAGCAACCGAATTGATAAAAGAAAAAATATCAATTCGGCAATCCTTTAGCAAAGCCTTAAAAAATACTAGAAAAGAAATTGTTTTTACAACTCATACACCAATTATTCATGGCAATGAAGAACATCCTATAGAAAAACTTAAATATATGGGTGCTTTCAATGGTTTATCGAAGGAACAAATGATAGAGCTAGGTGGTAAGCCCTTCAATATGACGGTAGCAGCATTAAGAGTATCTAGAAAAACAAATGCCGTTGCTAAACTTCACTCTGAAACTTCAAATAAAATGTGGAAAAAAGTAAAAAACAAGTCGGAAATTATAGGAATAACAAATGCAATTCATGTACCTACTTGGGTTGATGAAAGACTTATTGGTGATTCATTAGAAAATGATTTACTTTGGAATATACACATGGAATTAAAAAGAGATTTAATTTCTTTTATTGAAAGTAAGACAAAAATTAAATTATTAGATGACAAGCTACTTATAGGTTTCTCTAGAAGAGCTGCTAGCTATAAGAGGAGTAATCTTATTTTTTCTAATCCTACTATAATAGACCCACTTTTAAAAGAAGGAAAAATTCAAATTGTATTTTCTGGAAAAGCTCATCCTTTCGATAATGAAGGCAAAGAAATTATAGCTGATTTAATTAAAATGGTAGAAAAATATCCCAATTCAGTTGTTTACCTAGAAAACTACGATATGGAAATAGGTGCTAAGTTGACTCGAGGTTCAGATGTTTGGCTCAATAACCCAAGACGACCAATGGAGGCAAGTGGTACCTCTGGAATGAAAGCTGCAATGAATGGTGTGCTTAACTGCTCCATACTAGATGGGTGGTGGCCTGAAGCTTGCATTGATGGAATAAATGGATGGCAGTTTGGAAATGGTTTTGAATGTGATGACTTAGAACAATTTGATAAGCATGATGCTGAAGCACTTTATGAAGTTTTAATAAAAAAGGTCATTCCTACTTATTACGAAAACAGATTAGATTGGATAAATATGATGCAAGAAAGCATTAAATCTACTCAAAAAAACTTTTCAATGCATAGAATGCTTGAAGAATACTTCGAGCTTTTATATAAAA
>JAJXWJ010000066.1 GCA_021781655.1 Bacillota bacterium
CTTAACAACTTCCTCATCATCTATCCCTCTTTGTATTTTGTAATATTCTAGATTTTTTCTTGCAGATAAATATGGAAAAAAGCATGGAGTTTCTATAATTACCCCTATCCTTCTCCTAGCTTTATTTAGTCCATTCTCTCCAAAACCATTGAAGAGTTCAATTTCTCCATTTGTAGGAAAGCTTAAACCCGATAGCATCCTAATCAGTGTAGTTTTACCTGCACCATTTTTTCCTACAAGTCCATATATCTCTCCACGTTTTATGTCTAAATTCACATTGTTTAACACTATGCTGTCTTTATACTTTTTTGTCAAGTTTCTAGTTTTTATAACAATTTCCTTCACTTTAAAACCTCCTTGTTTCCTTTTATACTCATATGATAATATTTAAACTGGAAGAAACCTTTAAGAAAGTCTTAAAAAAGTCTTAACTTTATTATTCTGAAAAAACTTTAAATCAGAATCTCTTTCCAAAATTTAAAATTTAAGGTTGACATTGCTCAAAAAAAGCTTTAACATTATTTATATAAACTTATAAAGGAGGTAGGAAATATGAAAATTGCATTTAGATTTACTGACAGCCAATATTTTACAATTAAATTTTTACAAGATAGCCCTGCCTCAGCATTCGGATTTTAAACCGTAATACTTTAGACTATTTATAGTCATGGGCTATCCTCCCATGGCTTTTTTATTTGCTTTTTTAGCATTACTTTGCCATGGGAAAACCATGGCTTTTTTATTTGTTAATAAAAAAGCACATGATATTAAAACCTAAGGGGGGTAAAATTTTGAAAAAAATACTTAAGTATATTTGGAAATATCATAACTTCATAATATTCCCTTTTATATGCATGCTTGTTGGCGTTGGTCTTGATTTATTAAATCCTTATCTTACTCAAATTATGATAGACGACGTCATTACTGCAAAAAAATATAATCTTTTAACTACTATACTTTTAACTATAGCAGGTATAGCTATAACAAGAGCTTTGCTTGGCTATATAAAGGAATATGGCTTCGACTGGATGTCTACTCAAGTTGCCAAAGATATAAAAAAAGATTTATTTGATCACATTCAAAGCCTATCCTTCAGCTATTTTGACGGAATGAATACCGGTGAACTTATGTCAAGAATAGGTGAAGATGTAGATAATATTTGGAGAGCTGCTGGTTTCGGTGCCTCATTATTTCTTGAAAATGCTATATATTTTATTCTTTCTGCAATTATATTATTTAGATTAAATTGGCTTCTTGCATTGGTTTGTCTTTTAACAATGCCTATTATAGCTTATACAACTCTTATGCTTGAGAAAGAAATAAACAAAGCATTTGGAAAGATTAGTGACCAAACAGTTATTTTAAATACGACTGCTCAAGAAAATATAGCTGGTGTAAGACTAGTTAAGGCTTTTGCTAGAGAAAAGCATGAGATATTGAAATTTTTAAAATTAAATAGAGCAAACTATGATTTAAATTTAGAAGTTAACCGTATTTGGGCAAAATACAATCCTCTTCAAGATTTCCTTGGCAATGTATCTACAATACTAGTAGTGTGTGTTGGAGGTATTTTAGTTATTAAACGTCAACTTACTATAGGAGATTTAGTAGCTTTTAATGGCTATGTTTGGATGATGATTTGGCCAATGCGAATGATTGGATGGCTTACAAACACTTTATCTCAAAGCTCTGCATCGGCTAAAAAGATAGAAAAAATATTTCAATCTAAACCTCAAATTAAAAGCCCTAAAGATGCCGTATCTTTAAATAATCTTAAGGGAAACCTAGAGTTTAAAAATGTAACCTTTAAATATAATGACGAAATAATTTTAGAGGATATAAACCTTAAAGTACCTGCTGGTAGTACAGTAGCTATAATGGGAACAACAGGTGCAGGGAAATCTTCTATAATAAATCTTATAGGAAGATACTATGATGTATCCGAAGGTTCTGTTCTTATTGACGATGTAGATATAAGGAAAGTAGATTTAGATATTCTTAGAAAAAATATGGCTATTGTTCCACAGGATACTTTTCTTTTCTCTGATACAATCGAAAAAAACATACAATTTGGAAAAGGAGATGCAAACTTAACAGAAATAAAAGAAGCGTGCAGGGATGCTTGTGCACTAAATTTTATTGAGAAGCTTGATGATGGTTTCGATACAATCATTGGCGAAAGAGGAATAGGTCTTTCTGGGGGACAAAAGCAAAGACTTTCTATCGCTAGAGCTTTAGTAAGAAATGCAAAAATATTAATATTAGATGATTCCACTTCAGCATTAGACATGGATACTGAATATGAACTTTTAAAAAATCTTTATAATAGAAAACAAAAAGCAACAACCTTTTTAATTGCCCATAGAATTTCTGCAGTAAAAAATGCTGATATGATAATATTTGTTCACGATGGAAAAATAGTCGAATCTGGAACACACATGGAGCTTTTAGATAAAAAGGGCAAATATTATGAAATCTACTGTGAACAATTCAAAGACTTAGATCAATTTGAAAGCGAGGTGATATAATGGCTAAAAATTCAATAAAAGAAGATGAAGAATTAAATAAAGTTTCTAATATTGAGCTTTTATTAAGGTTGTTTAGTTATTTAAAACCATACAAAATGACAGTGGCTATAGTTCTTATTATTATGATTTATGTTATGGTATGTGGACTATTAAATCCATACCTTTTAATGCTTGCCATAGATAACTATATTTCTAAAGATAATATAAATGGCTTAATTGGAATATCTATTGTGCTTCTAATTTTTAATTTAATTTCACTGTTTGCCTCAAAGATTCGAATAAATATGATGGCTAAGGTTACAAACACAGTATTGTTAGAAATACGTCAACAGCTATATGACCATATACAGAAGCTTTCTTTTTCTTTTTTCGACAACAGGCCTGTTGGTAAAATATTAGCAAGAGTTATAGGTGACGTTAATTCGCTTCAAGATATGTTTACAAACAGTATTACAAGTTTTATTCCTGAAGTTTTAACACTTATATGTGTTACTATAGTAATGTTTTCAATGAATATAAAACTTGCTATTGTTTCAGTTTCAATACTACCACTATTAGGCTTATCACTATTTTCTATCGAAACCTATTCTAGAAAAAGATGGCAGGTTTACAGGCAAAAAAGGTCTAACTCAAACGCTTATACCCATGAAAATTTTTCAGGAATAAGAGTAATTGAAGCCTTTGCAAAAGAAAAAACAACATCAAGTAACTATTTAGATCTTACATGTGATATGATGAATTCTTTCATTAAAGCCGTCCGATTAAATGATACCTTTTGGCCAATTGTAACAATTTCTTCAGGCATAGGTACTATACTCGTATTTTGGTACAGTATATCGCTTTTAAAAAGCGGTGAAATCTCAATAGGAATGATAGTTGCATTTATTTCTTATGTTACTATGTTCTGGAGACCTATTATAGATATAAGTAACTTCTATAATACATTAATAACTAACTTTGCTGCTGGTGAAAGGATATTTGAAATATTAGATATAGAGCCTAATATAACTAACTTAAATGATAAAAAAATGCCTCCAATAGAAGGATTAGTTGAATTTAAAAATTTAACCTTCTCTTATGATATAGGAGAACCGATTTTAAAAAATATTAATTTTAAAATAAAACCTGGTGAAACGGTAGCACTAGTCGGACCAACCGGTGCGGGAAAAACTACAATAGTAAACTTAATTAGTAGATTTTATGATTGTAATGAAGGTGAAGTTTTAATCGATGGACAAAATATAAAATATGTTGACCTTGAATCTCTCCGCTACCAAATGGGAATTATGCTTCAAGATACCTTCTTATTCTCTACATCTATAAAAGAAAATATAAGGTATGGTAAACTAAATGCTACTGATGAAGAAGTTATTGCTGCTGCAAAGGCGGTTAATGCCCACGGTTTTATTACAAAATTAAAAAATGGTTATGATACTGAAGTAAATGAAAGAGGCTCTAGGCTTTCTGTTGGTCAACGACAGCTTATTTCTTTTGCAAGAGCTCTTCTAGCAGACCCTAGAATATTGATTTTGGATGAAGCAACTTCTAATATCGACACTCATACTGAAAAGCTTGTTCAGGAAGGCATAGCAAAGCTTCTCCATGGAAGGACATCCTTTGTTATAGCACACAGACTTTCTACTATAAGAGATGCAGATAAAATCATGGTTATTTCTGATGGAACTATTAAAGAAGTCGGAACCCATGATGAACTTATCGACATGAAAGGTCATTATTACGATTTATACATGTCACAATATAAGTTTTTGAATGAAGGAGCATAATAAAATAAGAAGGCGACGTAAGTTGCATTTATAAAAAGCCTTTGAAAGTGCATCGCATTGGGTTTTAATTGATAATTGTCAATTAAATCTCTATGCGTTGCACTTTCTGATATTCCCCTTTAAATTTGTTAACCTTTTTCTATACAATATTCTTTTATCTGTTTAGTGCAAATACCATAAACATCTTCTGTTTTGTAATTTTTATACCATTGTATTGTTTTTTTAACAGCTGTGTCTACACTCCACTTGGGCTCCCATTTTAAATAATTTCTTGCTTTATTTATATCTAGCTTTAATATTTTTGCCTCATGGACAGCTTCTGACTTTGGATTGTCACATCTATAACTTCCAGAGCCCCAATAGCTAATTATAATTTTCACTACTTCTTCAACATTAACTATGCTGTCTTGCTTTGGACCAAAGTTCCAAGCCTCTCCAAATCCACTTTCATTTTCAAGCATTTTTTCTCCTAACATAAGATAACCGCTTAGTGGTTCTAATACATGTTGCCATGGTCTTATAGAAATAGGATTTCTTATTAATATATCTTCATTATTTTCTAAAGAATTGATACAATCAGGTACTATTCTATCCTTAGCCCAGTCTCCACCGCCTATTACATTGCCAGCTCTTACCGTAGCAATAATCTTAAAATTTTCTTTATTTTTCTTTGTACTAAAATATGATCTTACATAAGAAGAAACCAAAATTTCTGTGCAGCCTTTGCTAGAGCTGTATATATCGTAGCCTCCCATAGCATCAATTTCTCTATAACCCCAAATCCATTCTTTGTTTTCATAACATTTATCACTTGTAACAATTATCCCATACTTTGTATCTTTAGATTGTCTAATACACTCTAAAACATTCATTGTTCCTATAACATTTACTTCATAGGTATATCTAGGTCTTTCATAAGAATATCTTACTAATGGCTGAGCAGCTAAATGAAATACAATGTCTGGTCTATATTTTTTAAATACTTCATTAAGCTTTCTGTAATCTCTAATATCTCCACGTATATCCACTATCTTATCCATAATACCAGAAAGATAAAAATTTCCTTTCTCTGAATCTGGTGCTAAAGAATACCCTATAACTTTAGCCCCTAAATTATTTAACCATATAGAAAGCCATGACCCTTTAAAACCAGTGTGTCCTGTAACCAAAACAGTTCTTCCTCTGTAAGCATTTAGAAATATACTCATTTTAATTGCAACTCCTACTTAAAGTCTTAAATATACAAATACGCATTATCTTTATACCACTTTATAGTCTTTATTAATCCATCTTCAACACTTATTTTAGGCTCCCAGTTTAACTTTGAACTTATTTTTTTAATATTTGCCCTTGGTGTCCACATTTCATTTTCTCTATACTTAACCTCTCCATATAAAGGTTTCTTATCTGTTTCCATATTTTTGAAAATGAGTTCAATATAATATTTAAGCGGATAAATGTTACCGCTAGCTATATTAAAAATATCATTTTTGATATTCTTTGCTCTTGCTGCCAAAAGCATTCCATCAATAATATTTTCGATATAACAATAATCTCTTAGCTGGTAGCAAGCAGTTAACCTTACATCTTTATTTTCTATAATAGAAAGTATTACATGGCAAAATATTTTATGCCTGTCCTCTCCTTCCCCAAAAATCCCAAAAGGTCTTAACGTAACAATACTAATATTATTTTCCTTAGCTATTTGGTGAGCTATAATTGTAGCTCCTGCTTTTGTGCTGCCATATACACTTACAGGTTTTAAATTAAGCTCCTCTTCTAAAATTTCTTTTCTATCACCATATTCTGCGCAACTTCCCATGTTAATAAATTTTTTGCAATTTACACATTTAATACCTTCTAAAAGATTTACGATACCTATTATATTTGTTTTTACCGCTTCAATATACTCCTTATGAGCTGAGTTTACCCCATAGGCAGCCAAGTGAAAAATATAATCTGGCTTTACTAAATTTATAGTTCTATTAACTGCTTCTAAATCTGTTATATTAACCTCTAAAATTTCAATTTCTTTCATAACATTATTCAGCTTTTTAAGCTTTGCATCTTTTCTTTCTACTATATAAACTTTAGCCCCTAACTTAAGCATTCTATTTATCAAATGAAATCCTATAAAGCCTCCACCACCGGTTATTAGTACCTTTTGGTTTAAAAATATCCCTTCTTCCTCCATTAAATAACTCCTCCATCTGCTTTAGCATCATCTACACCCTTCCAGCTATTATTTACACTAACTAAATCTTTATAGGTGTCTACCGATTGCCAGTAACCTTTATGCATAAAAACGGCTAATTCTCCATCTGAGGCTATATTTTTTAAGGGTTCTTGCTCAAAAATGCATTCTTTATCATCCTTTAAATAATTGAATACCTCTTTATTAAGCACAAAATAGCCACCATTAATTACACCTTCTAATTTTGATTTTTCATCAAAAGAAATAGCGAGATTATCTTTTAAATTCAAAACTCCAAATTGACTTTTTCTTTCAATACCAGTTACTGTAGCTATTTTTCCCATCTTATTATGAAACTTTAGCAATTTTTCAATGTTTACATCTGACAATCCATCGCCATAGGTTAACATAAAAATATCTTCATCAATATACTTTTTAATTTTCATTATCCTTCCACCAGTCATTGTTTCTATGCCTGTATCTACAAATGTAATCTTCCAATTGTCAGTTGTGCTAAGATACTTTATAGTGCTTTTACTTGTATCTTTAATAAAATCTCTATTTTTCCATTCATAGTTCCAAAAATATTCTTTTATTTTATCTCCACCAAAACCTAGTGGCAGAATAAATTCATTATATCCATAATGCATATATATTTTCATAATATGCCAAATCATAGGCTTTCCATTTATAATTACTAAAGGTTTTGGTGTATTATCTTTTGGAGAAGCCAGTCTTGAGCCTTTTCCTCCACATAATATTACAACCTTCATACTTCTCTCTCCTATATTTAAATAATTGTATTTATTAAACTAGCGTTATACGGTTTAATAAATAATTCCACGCAGCTTCACAGCCTAACCAGTTTGCACCCCTAGGAAACTGAAGATAACATACTTTATTAATATTAGTACCCACATCAACTATTTCATTAACATTTTCATTAAGTTCTATAAAAACCACATCAAAATTGCCCTTACAATACTTTGACAGTACATTTACTAATTGCTCCAAGTAATTTACTTCATCTTGGAAAAAGCTTGCCCTTATAAATAGTGCATAATTAGAAACTGCAAGTTTTTTATAAAATCTATTTATTCTCCTATCTATTTTTGCTCGAAACTGACCATAAGATTGCTCTAAAGTATACCCTTGAAGGAAGTCATGATATGATGCTACATTGCTTTTTTCATTAAATACAGCATAATACTGTTTATCTGTTCCTATTATTTTTAAATCCTCCAATTCCATATACCCTTGGTATCTATTATCAATAAGTCTTACTAATTTTGATAGTTCGTGTACTCCAAACCAATCTGTAGGACCATTTCCACAAGATAACCCATGAGCTTTTGTATAATATACGCCTTGACAATTAAAACCAAGATTAAAAATAGCATCGTAAACTCCATTTAGATTTGCTATATACATAAAAACCTCTTCTCCTTTATTTTATAGTGTTCAATGCTTACCTAGGTTAATATAGAGTATGAATTGACTCTTCTTACTGTAACAACTTTTTTTAAAATTTTTAAAGCTTTATTGGAACTATAAATGTAACTTGTCTTAAATTTCATACACAATATAAGGAAACATAAATATAATATAGTAAACAAAAGCAAAGGTGAAAAATCACCTATTCTCTCATTACAAAAGGAGGAGAAAAATCATGGAACACAATTACTGCGTAATTGTGAGCAGAGTATCATTATATAGAGCTTTGATTTTATATGATTCATTAACCGAACATGATAGATGCTTTAGAATGTTTTTAATATGTCTCCAAGATGATGTGTTTGCTTTACTAAATACTATGATGCTTAAAAACGTAACCTTAATAAATATTAGGTCTATTGAAGATGAAGATATTAAGTTTGCAGCCTGTAAATACAATAGGAATGAAAAAGAATATGCTTGGACATCAAAAGCACCTATAATTTTATATCTATTTAAACATTTTTGGGATTTTGATAACATTTTATACATCGATAGCGATATTAAATTTTTATCATCACCTGACCCAATATATAATGAATTTCTCGGTTATTCAATTTTGCTTTCTAAAGAAATATTTCTTATAGATAACCCTGATATATGGTATTCCCAATATGGATTGTACAATGGAGGCTTTATGGGCTTTAAAAGAGACTCAAAAGCTATTGAAGCTTTGCTATACTTTAGAAAATTGTGCATAAATTGGTGCTATAATAGAGCTGAAAATGGTCTATATGGTGACCAACGATATTTAAGTGACTGGACAACTAGATTTGCTGATGTTGGAGTAATACAAAATATAGGAATCAATGTTACTGCTTGGTATTCACATTGCAGCTTGATAGACGATAGCTGCAATAAAATAACTATTAATGGAACTCCAATCGTTTTTTATCATTATAGTGGACTAGTTTCTTTTAACAAAAATGAATTTGATTTATGTAATTATATAAAATTGCCTGAAGACTTAATAAATAAAATATATTTACCTTATTTACGAAATATACAACAAAAAATCAATTATGTAAACCACTTTAATCCCAATTTTTATTCCAATCTATCTCAAGGCATAAATACAAATTACATTGTTAATTACTTTTATTTTCCTGATAGCATTTAGATGAATGCTCTAATATTTGATTTACCATTAGAAGTTATACCTTTTAAAAGCAAATATTAGAGCAAACTTTAGACTATTTATATTTTAATTTATTTAGATATTGACACCTACTTCTAAATTTAGTAGTTTCTTTTTTATATCTAACCCGCCAGCATAACCTACCAAATCTCCATTCGATCCTATTACTCTGTGGCAAGGAATAAATATTGGAATTGGATTTTTATTATTAGCCATTCCAACTGCTCTAGCTGCCTTTTCATTTCCAACTGCTTTGGCAATATCTTTATAACTTACGGTTTTCCCATATGGAATATTAAGTAGAGCTCCCCAAACTTTTTTTCTAAACTCAGTTCCTTCAGGTTTTAACTTCAATTGAAACGCTTGTCTATTTCCATCTAAGTATTCATCTAATTGTCTTTTTGCTTCTTTTAATAGTGTAGTTTCTTTTAACGTTATTTCCTTTATAGTTATTTCTCCAAAAAATACATGAGTGATGCCTTCTCCATCTTCTACTATTCCTAATTTACCTAATTTTGTTTCATAATAAAATCCACTTATCATAGCTCTATCCTCATTTTTAATTTTTATTTTAATATTATATTTTTACTTTAAACTTTTCAAGTTTTTCAGAACAAAAAAAACATTTGCACGAACATACGTTCTGGTGTATACTATAATAATAAGGGGGTGTAAAAATGGATGTTTTTGAAAAGCTAAAGATTTTAACAGATGCAGCTAAATATGATGCGGCATGTACTTCTAGCGGCGTAAATAGAAAGTCTCAAAAGGGTGGGATTGGAAATGCCTCCGCTTTTGGAATTTGTCACAGCTTTTCTTCTGATGGACGCTGCATTTCACTTTTAAAGGTTCTTATGTCCAATGCTTGCATATATGATTGTAAATATTGTGTAAATAGAATTTCAAATGAAACACCCCGTGCATCCTTTTCACCTCATGAACTTGCTGAACTTACCATAAGTTTTTACAGACGAAATTATATAGAAGGTCTTTTCCTTAGTTCAGGTGTACTAAAAAACCCTGATTATACTACTGAAAGAATGATTGAAACTTTGACTATTTTGAGAAATAAATACAAATTCGCAGGATACATACATGCAAAGGCAATTCCTGGAGCAGACAGTATACTTATTGATAGACTTGGCTTGCTTGCCGATAGAATGAGTGTAAATATCGAGCTGCCTTCTCAAAACAGCTTAAAGCTTTTAGCTCCAGACAAATCTAAACATTCAATATTAACTCCTATGAGTTATATTAACAATCGCATTAATGAAAGTTCTTCTGATGTTGTTAACTTTAGACATGCTCCTAAGTTTGTTCCTGCTGGTCAAAGCACTCAAATGATAGTTGGTGCTACTCCAGATACAGATTTTCAAATATTAAACTTGGCTGAAAGCCTATATAAAAAATATAAACTAAAGCGTGTATTTTTTTCTGCTTATATGCCAGTTGTGCAAAATTCCTTGCTACCAGAAATTAATACCAAACCTCCTCTGCTTAGAGAGCATCGACTTTATCAGGCTGATTGGCTTTTACGGTTTTATGGATTCTCTGCAAGGGAAATTTTAGATGAAAATCATCAAAGCTTTAATCCATATTTAGATCCAAAATGCAATTGGGCGCTAAATCATATGGAATACTTTCCTTTAGAAATTAACAGTGCACCACTTCATAAACTGCTTCGCGTGCCTGGAATTGGTATTACTAGTGCAAAAAGAATTATTATTACAAGGCGTACAGTAAGTCTTACCTTTAGCGGATTAAAAAAGTTAGGTGTAGTTCTTAAACGTGCCAAATATTTTATAACCTGTAATGGAAAATTTATGGATGGAATTATAAGAAGAGAAGATACTGTTTTAAACGCTTTAATATGCGAGACTGCTAAGGAAAATTTACCCATAATAAGTGGCAGCCAGCAGCTATCATTTTTTGATAGTCAGGCTCTATTAAAGGAGGAGCTAAAAAGATGCTTAACAACTCAAATATAGTTTATTACTACGATGGGAGCTTTGAAGGACTACTTTGCTGTGTGTTTGAAAGCTATTATAAAAATGAAATCCCATCAGAAATATTAACAACTGATGATATTCAATTAACACTTTTACCCGTAAAAGAAATAGTTACAAATTATCAAAATTCAGATAGAGTTTTGACCTCTATACCTAAAAAAATGGGAAATGAAGCTTTTGAATTTATAAAACATGCTTTTTTAACCTGTATTTCTAAAAAGGAATTATATATTCTTTTATTTTTGCGCTTAGGCTTTAAAAATGGTCCATCAATTATGGATATGCTATCAAATGATATAGTTAATACTTTATTCAAAGCAGTTAACCATTTAACTCATGAAGCTCATCTTTTAACAGGGTTCATTCGTTTTTCAATTTACAATAATGCTCTGTATGCAGAAATTGAGCCAAAAAACTTTGTTCTTCCTCTACTAACAAATCATTTTATTGAAAGGTATCCTGAAGAACAATTTTTAATTCACGATAAAATGCACAACATGGCACTAATATATAAGCCTTACAAGCATATCATAATACCAATCGAAAGTATCGATTTACCTGTACCTGACGAAGAGGAGAAGCATTTTAGACAACTATGGAGTCTTTATTACAATACTGTAGCAATTAAAGGCAGATATAATCCTAAATGCCGCAATAGCCATATGCCTAAAAGATATTGGAAATACTTAACTGAGTTTAACTATGTAAAAGGAAATCATGACAATGGCTTTATGTAAAAAAGATAATGCCATTATCATGATTGACATTATCTTTACAGTGAATTTATTTATTATTTTTGTTTTTTAGCAGTTCATGAATAATATAAGTTGCATCCATATATTTTGCTATTGACTGCTCTCTATTTAATCTATTTATTATATTTCCAAGAAGTTCAGACATGTTAACTTTTCTAAACCATTCTGCTTTAAGAAGGTCTTCAGAAATATACGTTAAATTTGTAGAATAAACTCTATTTAGTATTCCTTCATCATAATACTTTTGAAATTTTTCTAGTCCTTCTGTAAAAAATGCAAAGGTTGCAGATACATAAACATTTCTTGCTTTCCTTTTTTTCAATTCTCTTGCTATATCAAGAACAGATTCTCCAGAAGCTATCATATCATCAACTATTAATACATCTTGATTTTCTACGTCTCTTCCCATATATTCATGCTTAACTATAGGATTTTTACCATTAACTATTGTTGAATGATCCCTTCTCTTATAAAATAATCCTACATCTGCTCCTAATACACTAGAATAGTAAATTGCCCTATCCATAGCCCCAGTATCTGGACTTATAACAAGTAGCTCATTTTTGTCTATTTTAAAATCTTTTTCTTCTGTAATGATAGTTTTAAGAATGTCATATGTTGGATAAATATTTTCAAATGATAACAATGGAATTGCATTTTGAACATTTGGATCATGAGCGTCAAAGGTTAATATTTCTTGTACTCCTAATCTCTCAAGTTCTTGAAGTGCTAATGCACAATCTAAAGATTCTCTACCTTTTCTCCTGTGCTGCCTTGATTCATATAAAAGTGGCATTATTACTGTTATTCTTTTTGCCTTTCCTCTAATAGCTGAAACTGTTCTTTTTATATCTTGGAAATGCTCATCTGGACCCTTATGATTTTTTATTCCAAACATATTATAAGTACAGCTATAATTTCCAACATCACAAATTATATAGATATCTTTTCCTCTAACAGATTCTGATAGCTTAACCTTACCTTCTCCATTAGAAAAACGTATTTCATCCGATGGTATTATAAAGGTTTCATCCGTTCCTCTTTTTAATTTGATTTGTTCATTAATCTTTTCACCAAGTTCTTTTGAACTTTCTAAAACTATTAGTCCCAGTTCACCATTATTATAATTGAAAGTTTGCTCCTTAATCATATTATCATTCCTCTACTATATAAAATTTGCTGTATATTTTATGCAAAATGATTGAAAGTTTAAATTGCATTAATAACACTGTTCCATAGTTTATTCTAGATATTTAAATGTGTTATGTCAATATTTATTGCACAAATAAATGGGCATCCCTTTACATTTGCTTTCCTGTACCTCACATATTACCTTTTTTATCATACAATCTGTTATTTCTAATTTGTTTATTTTTCCACCGTTACATTTGCCTTCTAAATAGTCTTTGCAATTTGAACATTTCACTTCCCTATTTTTAAAATAATTATGTTTTACATGATCTAAAAATGGGAAGTCTTTTTCAAAGTTCATACCTACCTTCATAAAATAACCTCACTTTTCAAAATATTGCAAACGTTATCACTAAACGTTATGTATCTTTCTAATTTATATGAAGCATAAGTAATCTTTATGTTGTAAATATTATACAATAATTGGAAATTTAATTCAATAGTTTTGTTTTCCAGCTACCCAATATTGACATGGTAATTACAATAGATTTATAATAAGCATAAAATGACACGTCATTCTATGCTTGAAAGGAGAAATAGTATTGGTTTATAAAACTTCTAAAGAGACACAAGAAAAAAAGGATTTAAAAAGGAAGCATATAATTAAAATTGCAGCTAGAATTTTTTCACAAAACGGTTATCACAAAACTACTGTAAAAGATGTAGTTGAAGCAGCTGATATTTCTGTAGGAACCTTTTATTTTTACTTTAAAAATAAAGAACATCTATTTGAAACTCTTTATGATGAGGGCATAGAGGAGATTTTTTCTGCTCTTATGCAATCTCTTCAAAACATTGAATGTGAGGCAGATTTTGGCTTTAGCAAAGCAATAGCCTTCTTTTTTAAGGTAATTGAATGCAATAAACCTCTCGCAAAAATTATGCTTATCGAGGCTGTTGGGTTAAACCCTACCTTCGAAAGAAAAAGAGCAGAAGCAACTCAAAAATTGGTATCCTATACTACTGAGTTTTTTTATGAAATAAAAAAACTCGGAACAGGTAATATGCCAGATATCAAAATATTTGCCTTGGCTTTTATTGGGACCTTATATAATGTAGTTCTTGAATGGCTCCAAACAGACAGTAAAGAAAGCCTTCTTGACTCCGTTTACGCACTTACGGTTTATAATCTTCAAGCTTTAAAGCTAGAATATAATATAGATAACATAAACCGAGGCATAACTGAAATCATCAATACAAAATTAGATAATTTAAAGGAGTAGATTTATGCGCAAATTATTAAAATCTCGATGGATTCTATTAGCTTTATGGGCAATTGTAACTATTGGCTTTGCCCTTAATCAACCAAATTTAAATCAAATTTTAAATCAAAAAGGGCAAGCTTCTATTAGCTCCTCTTCACCATCTCAAGTTGCTGCTGCCATGCTTAATAAAATGTCAACTTCTAAGGGTGATACTGCTATATTAGTTTTTTATAACTCTAAGAAACTATCTGATGCAAATATGAAAGATATTCAAAATGGAATCGATAAGCTAACTAGCGAAAAGAAAACTCTTGATATCAATAACATTATCGACCCATTCTCTACACCTGATGCTAAAGACCAGCTTCTATCTAAAGATGGAACCACCTTAATATGTCAAGTTACATATAGTAAAGGAACAAGAGATAGTAAAACTATTATTAATGGATTCACAAATGCTTTAGCCGGCGTTAAAACCACTCATTATATTACTGGCGAACTTGCCATAAACAACGATTACTTAGACGCTACAAGTAAGGGCGTTGATAAAAGTGCAATAATCACTGTTGCATTCATTTTAATTGTACTTATTATTATGTTCCGCTCAATAATTACACCATTTATTTCATTGTTTGCTGTTGCTATAGCTTACTTTTGCTCAATGGGTATAATCGGCATTTTAATAAATACTGTGAATTTTCCTATAACAAGCTTGACACAAATGTTTATGATACTAGTTTTATTTGGTATAGGTACCGACTATAATATATTACTGTTTAATAGGTTTAAAGAGGAACTAGGCAAAGGTCTATCTATAGATGATTCCATAATAGCAACCTATAAAACTGCAGGTAAAACCGTTATTTTTAGCTGTCTAACTGTTTTTATAGCTTTTGCAAGCCTTAGCTTCGTAGAATTCCCTATATATCGTTCTGCTAATGCTGTAGCTATTGGAATAGCAGCACTTCTTTTTGAACTTATCACTTTAACTCCTCTATTAATGAAAACTATTGGTAAATATTTGTTTTGGCCATCAAAGCACAGCTCTGGACATAAAGAAAGTAAATTATGGGCTACTGTTACCTCTGCCTCGATTAAGCATCCTGCTATTTCTTTAGCTATCGTTGCTGTCATTATTGCTCCAGTAATTTATTTTAACAGTACAAGCTTATCTTTTGATAGCCTTAAGGATTTAAGTGCTGATACTCCTTCTGTTAAAGCTTTCAATTTAGTTGCAGACAAGTTTGGAAGAGGAAAAGCAATGCCAACGACTATTGTAATTGAAAGTAAAACTCCTATGGATAACAATGATGATTTAGCTATTATAGATACTTTAACTGAAAAGCTAAAAAATTTAAATGGGGTAGAAGAAGTAGCTAGTGTTACTCAACCAAAAAGCGATCAAATTGATACCTTTTATACGAGTTCTCAAACTAAAAGTGTAGTAAATGGACTCAATTCAGCAAATAATGGTGTTAGTCAAATAAATGATGGCTTAAAAAAGATAGATAACAGTTTAACAACTCCAGATTTTTCTGGTGTTAAAAAACTTTCAGACGGAACTGGAAGTTTAGAAACTGGATTATCTGCCATTACTAATGGACTAAACCAAGTTAATTCAGGTATAAATCAAGGTGCTTCTGGTGCTGATCAAATTGCTTCTGGAATATCTGGCTTAAAAGCAGGTATTGCCTCTATAAATGGCGGTTTGAATTCAATATCCTCTAACTTAGTAACAGTTCAAAATGGATATAACTCACTTGGTCAGGCTTATCAATCCTTGTCCACATCCATAGCAGGAATAAGTCAACTAATTCCTGCTATAAACGGAAACTTAGCTGCAATCAATGCAAAATTACCAAACGATGCTAATGTAGCAGCTGCTGAATCTTATACTAATAAGCTTTCCAGTGGATTATCCGCAATATCCAGCGGTTTTTCTACTGCAAATTCAAATTATAATACTTTAACCTCAGGTTTAACTGCATTAAATTCTGGACTTAGTACTTTGACTGCAAACACAAGCTCTAATTCTGAGTTGGTTTCTGGAATTAATGAGTTAGCAACCGCAGAAGAAAACTTAGCCTCTGGTTTAAGACAAGGTAGTCAAGGTCAGCAAACTATAATAAATAATATGTCTAAGTTAATTGATGGAGCAGAAAAAGTTAAGGCAGGTCAAGACACCTTGTATGGAAACTTAAATACTTTAAGTAGCGGCATGTCTCAGCTTAAAGATGGAATAAGCAAAAGCAGTAATGGATTAACATCAATCTACAATGGCATAGGTAGTGCTAACAGCTTTTTAAATGAGCAAGCAAATGGCTCTAAAAGCTTTTATATTCCAAATGCAGCCTTTGGTACTTCTGATTTAAATAAAATGCTAGATGCTTATATGTCGTCAGATAGAAAAATTACTAAGCTTACTGTTAACCTTAATTCAGATCCTTATTCACCTGCTGCTATAAACACGATTTCTGATATGAATAACTTGGTCAAATATACTCTTAGCGGAACAAAGCTTTCTAACGCATCCTTTGGAATAGCTGGTCCAACATCTGACACTTATGATTTAAACAATATAGCCACACACGATATAACCTTTACTCAAGTTTTAGTTTTAGCTAGTATATTTATTTTATTAATTTTGGTTATTAGATCCTTCTGGATTCCTGTTTATATAATTGGTTCATTGATAACAGCTTATTATACAGCTATATCTATAACGGATTTTTTAGTATCAAAATTATTTCCTGGAATGGGTGGTCTATCTTGGAACGTGCCTTTCTTTTCCTTTGTTGTTATAGCCGCACTTGGTGTTGACTACAGCATATTCCTTATGACACGTTTTAAAGAATATAAAGGAGAAGATCCTAAGGAAGCTATGATACTAGCTGCTAAAAATGTTGGAGGCGTTGTACTATCGGCTGCAATAATTTTATCAGGAACCTTTGCAACATTATATCCATCAAATGTTCATGTTTTAATGGAACTTGCCATATGTGTTGTGCTAGGCTTATTCCTTTTAAGCTTTATTCTTCTTCCAATAGTAATACCTGCTTTGATTTCTATTCAGGAGAAAATTACAAAATCAGCTTCTTCAAGCGTAGTTGTAGATGAAGTAAAAACTGATTTAGAATAACTTTAGTATTATAAAAACTAAAAAGGTACAGGTTTTTCTTCCATAAACTTTTGAAAAACTTGTACCTTTTTAATATTTATTTTTTTCATCAAAGCTCTATCTAATATATTTAACAAAATCATCTTTTCTCTTTGCTGCTACTGCTTTTGCCTTTTTCCCATATCCAAATACTAAAGCATGTGAAACCATATAATTTTCAGGTAACCCTAATTCTATTTGATACTGCTTACCTTTTTCTTCATCAAAATGAAATAGTAGCCCCACAGTACCAGTCCAACAGGATGAAATTCCTAAAGATTCGGCAGCTATAAGCATATTTTCAGAAGCTACCGCACAATCTATAGCACTATGTGGCAGCAAGGTATCTCTAGAAACCAAAACAACTACTGGTGCTCCATAAAAAATATCGTCCTTTGCTTCATTATCAATAGCTTTATAATTTTCTAGTTTAGTCTTACCAATAACTGCTTTAGTATCAACATTTAATTTTTTTATTAATTCTTTATTTTCAATAACCGTAAAATACCATGGCTGTTTATTGAGTCCGCTTGGTGCAAAACTACCTGCTTCTATTATAGCTTTCATTAAGCCCTCATCTACCGTTTTATCATCGAATTCTCTAGTACTTCTTCTACTTAATATAGAATTTATAGTTTCATTCATACAAATTTCCTCCTATATTTTAATTTATAATAATAAAAATATTCTGTTAATTAAATAATTATATCATATTTACTATGGTGGCTACTATATGTAAAATGCATATTATAATAGTATTAATTTATTTTTAGGAGATTTTTGATGAATTCATTTTACAATCCATGCTGCAGCATATGCTTTAGCAAAAGTTTGAAAACTATCCTGATTTCTAATTATGCTTTGTTTTATAATATTATTTCTTTAGCAAAGAATGTCTCGGGTTTTAAACACTTACAAACAAAATAAAATGATTCATAAGCATCAGGAATGCCTATAATAAAGGGTTTCCTGATTTTTTTATTGTCAAATTTTCTTATGTTTATGTTGTATGGTGTTGTATTATA
>JAJXWJ010000067.1 GCA_021781655.1 Bacillota bacterium
AATCAAGTCAGCTGTCTAATTATACTTTCACATCTATATTAAATTTTTTTTGAAACCACCCTTTGATGGTTTGTTTGCTATGCACTTTTACTTTAGTGCCAATTTATACTTTGATTTTCAACCTTATGCTCCTATAACAAATTTATTTATAAATTAAATATAAAGTATTTTAATCTATTGTTCAATAAAGTTTAAAATAAAAAGTCAAGAAGTAGAGGATAAAAGCTACTTCTTAACTTTTTTAAAAAATATTTATGTTTTAATTATAGCGTTTAACAAAAACCTCTAGTTGTTTTACTGCATCATTTATGAATTCCAAATTACTAGATATTTCTTCTGTTGATGAAGCTTGTTTTTTACTTACAGCACCAGTAGATTCAATTGAATTATTAATATCATAAACAATCTTGTTCATTTCATTTAACATTGTTTGAATCTTAGTGGCTGATTCTTGAGATTGAACAGCAAGTTTTCGTATTTCTTGAGCAACTACTGAAAAACCTTTTCCTAGTTCTCCAGCTCTTGCAGCTTCTATTGATGCATTTAATCCTAATAGGTTAGTTTGGGAGCCAACACTTTTAATAAATTCAAGTATGGCAGTTGTATCTTTAAATTGCTCCAATAAATCGTGAGCAAGTTGAATAGATTGTTGACTTGAATTTGCAAGTTCTGTGGCACTTTGTGCAATTTGTACTACACTTTCCGAAGTTTGCTTTGTAGTAACAGCCAAGGTGTTAACGTTATCAATGAGCTTATGATTATCATTGGAATCTATTCCAGAACTCAAAGTTCCTATGATTTCATTGTTAGCACCATATATTGGAGTAAATATAGTTTTTATAGGTCTCCCATATACCTCAACAGGAATGTCATCAAAAGTATCCTTACCGGTTCTAATACATTCTACAATTGTAGGTATATTATTTATAGGCTTACCTGGAGGTAAATCAAGTTCAAAATCTTTTGCTCTAAAATAGGAAATGTATTCATTTAAGTCTGTTAAACCTACTGCCATATCTTCACGAACTACCTTATTAATATATGGAAGAACTAATTTGAAGGCTTCAAGAATGGATTCATTGGTTTCGAAATAGTTGTTATCATTCATAATAATTTCCCTTCTTTCAATTAAGTATATAAATCAATTATCGAATGATATTTAAATTACTTTATATATTGTGTGCAAAATTTTCGTTAAAATAGTAAATAGTGAAATAATGTGTTAATATTTTTGTGAAAGGAAGTAAAATTAATGTCTCTAAAAAAACAAGTTTAGCATTGACAGAAAACAAAAAAAATGATAATATTTTAGTACAATAAAGCGTTAAAGTGATAAATTAATAAAGCAAAAGGAGCTGTATACTGTGATAAATTTAAAAAAATATATTCCAGAAGGTACAAGAGATATACTTTTTGAGGAGTGCAGTGCAAAGGTTAAAATTGAAAATATATTAAGAGACATTTATTTAAATCATGGATATCATGAGGTTATATCACCTACTCTTGAATTTTACGACGTTTTTGATTTAGAAAATCAGCCAATTGCTCAGGAAAAAATGTATAAGCTTTTCGATAATCTAGGCAGGATATTAGTTTTAAGACCAGATATGACAACACCGATTGCAAGAATTGCTGGAACTAAAATCAACGAGGAAATATACCCTTTAAAGCTTTGTTACAATTCCAATGTATATAGAGTTAATGAAAGTTTAAACGGTAAGCTTTCTGAATTTACTCAATCAGGTGTTGAAATCATAGGAGTAAAAAGCTTAAGAGCTGACGTGGAAGCAATAATAACTAGTATCAAAATCTTTAATAAAATTGGTCTAAGTAGCTTTAAAATAGAAATTGGAGAATCTCAATTTTTTAAATATATTATAGAAGATTTAAATTTAGACGATGAGGAAAAAGAAGCCTTAAGACTTTACATTCAGAACAAAAATATTTCAGCTTTAAGAGAATTTTTAGGTAGCAAGAGTCAGATAATAGATAAAAATACTACTGAAATTCTTCAAAAGCTTCCTGAATTATTTGGAGGAATCGAAGTTTTAGAGGAAGTAAAAGCATTAATTAAAAATAAAAAAGCGTTAATGGCTATAGAAAATATTAAAAATATATACACATTGATTGATTCTCTTGGCATGTCTGAGTATATATCCATAGACTTAGGTATGGTTCAGCACATAAATTATTATACAGGATTAATTTTCAGAGGTTACTGCATTGGTGCTGGAAATGATATACTTAGTGGAGGAAGGTACGATACACTTATTGAAAGCTTCGGTAAAAAATTACCTGCTACAGGTTTTGCTTTAAATATAGACAGTATATTAAATGCACTTGCAGTTCAAGGAATGCAATTTGAAAATAAAAAGATTCAAAAACTTATATTTTGCTTAAAAGATGAGCTTTTAGATGCGTATGAACTTTTAGATAAATTGAATAAAGATGGTTTTTCTGCTGAAGTTAGTTTATATGAAAAGGAAAGTGAAGCTTTAGAATATGGTAAAAAAAGAAATATACAAAGCTTTATAAATTTATCTACAAAAAATAGCTATGAGTTAGAAAATGGTGAATGGGTGGAAACTAATTTTAGTATTTAGAAATGGAGAATATAGTTATGGAATATATTAAACCTTTAAGAATAGCATTAACAAAAGGAAGATTGGAAAAAACGGCAATTCAGATTTTTGATAAGATAGGTCTTGATACAGAGGAATTAAAAAACAAAGGACGAAAATTGGTTTTATGTGATAAAAAAAACAATATAGAATTTGTACTTGTTAAAGCAGTAGATGTATTGACATATGTAGAACATGGTGCTGCTGATATAGGAATAGTGGGAAAAGATACTTTAATGGAAGCTGGTAAAGACTTTTATGAAGTACTTGATTTAAAGGTTGGAAAATGCAAGTTTGCATTAGCATCTATACCAAGCTTTAATTTAAGAGAAGGGTATAACAGGAAGAAGATTGCTTCAAAATATCCAAATGTAACTAGAGAGTACTTTAGAACACTTGGAAAAGATGTGGAAATAATTAAAATTGAAGGCTCTGTAGAACTTGCACCTATTCTTGGATTATCTGATGCTATAGTAGATATAGTAGAAACAGGAACAACACTGAAAGAAAATGGGCTAATTGTTTTTGAAGAAATTTCAGATATAAGTGCAAGAATGATCGTTAATAGGGCAAGCATGAAGATGAGAAAAGATGAAATTAAAGATTTAATAAATAAAGTCCAAAATGTTGTGGAAGAAGGTATTTAGGAGGGGAAATTAAAGTGAATGATTTGATAAAAATTGTAAAAGGTAAAAGTGAGGAAGGAATTAATTACTTAAATAGTTTAAAGGAAAGAGCAGAAGGAATTGAATCTGACGTTTCAAAAACTGTTTTTGAAATATTAAAGGACATAAAGAAAAATGGAGATAGTGCAGTTTTAAAATATACGCAAACCTTTGATTCGGAAAAGGTTTCAAGCCTTATTGTTACGAGAGAAGAAATTCAAAATGCATACAACAATATAGATAGTGAATTTGTTGAAGCACTAAAAACTGCAAAAGAAAATATTATGGATTTTCATGAACAGCAAAAGGAAAGATCTTGGATTACTACAAAAAAAGATGGAGTAGTGATGGGTCAAACGGTTAGAGGGCTTCAAAGGGTTGGAATATACGTTCCAGGTGGAACAGCAGCTTATCCATCCTCTGTACTTATGAATGCAATACCAGCTAAGGTAGCAGGAGTTGATAAAATCGTAATGGTTACACCTCCAAGGAAAGATGGAACGATAAGCGAAAGTATATTAGTAGCAGCACATATAGCAGGAGTCGATGAAATATATAAGGTTGGCGGAGCACAGGCAGTGGCAGCTCTTGCATATGGGACAGAAACTATAGAAAAGGTTGATAAAATCGTAGGACCAGGAAATATATTTGTGGCAACGGCTAAAAGAAGCGTATTTGGATTAGTAGATATAGATATGATAGCAGGACCAAGCGAAATCCTTATAATTTCAGATGAAAGTGGTGATGCAAAATTTATAGCTGCCGACTTAATGTCTCAAGCAGAACACGATAAATTAGCTTCATCCATACTTGTAACAACGTCAAAAGAGCTTGCAGTTAAGGTTCAAGCAGAACTCAAATTACAAATAGAAGCATTAAGTAGAAAAGAAATAATAGAAGCTTCACTTAGAGATTTTGGACTTATTATTTTAGTGGATACAATTAGTGAAGCTATTGAAATGGGAAATAAAATAGCACCTGAGCATCTTGAACTAATAGTAAACAATCCTTTTGAGTATCTTGGAGAAATTAAAAATGCAGGCTCAATTTTTATGGGTTCATATTCACCAGAACCATTAGGTGATTACATGGCTGGACCTAATCACGTACTACCTACCAGTGGTAGTGCCAGGTTTTTCTCACCACTTTCTGTTGATGACTTTATAAAGAAATCCAGCTACATTTACTATAGCGAAAAAGCTCTATATGATGTTAAGGATAAAATAGTAAAGCTTGCGGATACCGAAGGACTTACAGCTCATGCCAATTCTATAAAAGTAAGATTTAAGTAATGGGAGATGAGACAATGAGAGAAGCAGCAATTAAAAGGAGCACATATGAAACTGAAATTGATATATCTTTATGCCTTGATGGTGAAGGAAGTTCAGAAATAGAAACAGGAGTTGGATTTTTTGACCACATGCTTACTCTAATGATAAAGCATGGGTTGATGGATAGTAAAATTAAAGCAAAAGGTGACCTGCATGTAGATTCTCATCATTTAGTGGAAGATACAGGAATAGTTTTAGGACAGTGTATTAAAGAGGCATTAGGAGATAAGAAAAGTATTAAAAGATATGGAACTGCCTATGTTCCTATGGATGAAACCTTAGCTTTTGTTTCTCTTGATATTAGCGGAAGGTCATATCTTGTTTTCGAAGGTAACTTTTTAGCAGAAAAGCTAGGTAATTTTGAGACTGAAATGGTAGAGGAATTTTTTAGAGCTTTAGCTTTTAATTCAGGAATAACCCTTCACGCAAAGGTTTTATACGGAAAAAATACTCATCATATGATAGAGGCTTTATTTAAGGCCTTTGGAAGAGCACTTAGGGATGCAGTGGAAATAGATCCTAGAATAAAAGGTGTTATGTCAACTAAGGGAGTTATATAGAAATTTGCGAGGTGAATTAAATGAGTGATAAAAAAATTAGTATCGTAGATTACGGAATGGGTAATTTGAGAAGTGTAGAAAAGGCATTTGAGTCTTTTGGGGTATTTCCAGAAATTACTTCAGACTATGATAAAATTTTAAATAGTGATGGAATTATACTTCCTGGAGTAGGGGCATTTCCAGATGCAATGGAATGCCTAGAAAAGTTAAAATTAGATGAAGCGTTAAAAAAAGCAGCAAAAAAAGGTGTACCAATAATGGGAATATGTCTTGGAATGCAGCTTTTATTTGATGAAAGTGATGAGGTAAGACTAACAAAGGGATTAGGGCTTATTGATGGAAGAGTAAAAAAATTTGAAGTGGATTTAAAAATACCACATATGGGCTGGAACAGCTTAAATATAGTTAAAGAATGTCCTGTTTTAAAGGGTGTAAAACAAGGTAGTTACGTATATTTTGTACATTCATATCATGCAGTATTAAAAGAAGAAGAATTAGTGGCATTTGCACCATACGGAGTAAATGCACCAGCAGTAGTTATGAAAGGTAACGTTTTTGGACTCCAATTCCACCCGGAAAAAAGTGGTGACGTAGGAATTCAAATGCTTAAAAATTTTTGGGAGTTGATCAAATGATAATTTTTCCGGCAATGGATTTAAGAGATAAAAAATGCGTTAGGTTGTATCAAGGTAAGTTTGACAAAACTGAAGTTGTTGGCGAAAATCCAGTTAAAATAGCAAGAGATTTTGAAGCGGCAGGAGCAGAATATATCCATGTAGTTGATTTAGATGGAGCACTTAACGGCGCACCAGCAAACCTTGATGTAGTTACTAAGATTTTAGAAGAAGTAAAAATTCCAATTGAACTTGGCGGTGGAATTAGAAACCTTGAAACTATAGATAACATTTTAGAAAAGGGAGTAAACAGGGTAATACTCGGAACTTCTGCTTTAAATAATAAAGCTATGGTTAAAGAAGCGGTAAAAAAATATGGAGAAAAAATTGCTGTTGGCATAGATGCAAAGGATGGATATGTTGCAATAGATGGCTGGATTAACGTTAGTAAAGTTAATTATATCGATTTTGCAAAGGTTATGGAGGATATCGGAGTTAAAACAATTATTTTTACAGACATCAGTAAGGATGGAACTCTAGAGGGCCCAAACTTTGAACAGCTTGGTGCTATTCAAAGTAGTGTAAGCTGCAATATTATCGCGTCTGGTGGTATCAAAAATGTTGATAACCTTATTGATATAAATAAAATGGGCATTTACGGAGCGATTACAGGTAAGGCAATATATGCAGGAAACATCGATTTAAAAGAAGCTATTGTTGCCTGTAAATAGAAGGGGGGAGGTAATTTTGAGTAAATTTTGGAGTAATAAAACAAAGAGCATAGAACCTTATGTGCCAGGAGAACAGCCAAAGGATAAAAAATATATAAAACTAAATACAAATGAAAGTCCATATCCTCCATCCCCTAAAGTTATAGAAGCAATTAAAAATGCAGCAAATGGTGATTTAAGACTATATCCAGATCCAAACTGTGAAAAGCTAAGAGAAACAATCGGTGAATATTATGATTTAAATAAGGATGAAGTTTTTATTGGGAATGGTTCAGATGAGGTTTTAGCCATTGCTTTCCAGGCATTTTATAATCCAGAGGAACCTATAGTGTTTCCAGATATAACTTATAGCTTCTATCCTGTTTATGCGGATTTATATAATATTAGTTATAGATTAGCTAAGCTAACAGAAGATTTCTCCATTCCTGTTGAACAATTTCTAACTAAAAATGGAGGAGTAATAATTCCTAATCCAAATGCACCTACAGCAAAACATTTAGATATTGATATGGTGAAAAAAATATTAGATTACAACAGCGAGAAGGTTGTTATAATAGATGAAGCATATGTTGACTTTGGCGGAAATTCTGCAGTTAAGCTTATAAAAGATTATCCTAACCTTTTGGTAATTCAAACCCTATCTAAATCAAGATGTTTAGCTGGAATACGTATAGGTTTTGCACTTGGACAAGAAGCTTTAATTCAGGGACTTAACACAATTAAAAACTCATTTAACTCATATACGGTTGATAGAGTTGCAAATGCTGCTGCTATTGCAGCAATAAGAGATGTAGAATATTTTAATGAATGCAAAAATAAAATTATTGCTACGAAAGCTTGGGCTTCAGAAGCTATGGGTAAATTAGGTTTTAATGTTATTCCTTCAGAAGCAAATTTTGTATTTGTTTCTCATGCTAGTATTTCTGCAAAAGAAATATTTTTAATGCTAAGGGAAAAGGGTGTACTCGTAAGATATTTTGATAAACCTAGAATAAATAATTATTTAAGAATTACAATTGGTTCAGATGAAGAAATGAAGGAATTGATAGAGAAGCTTAAAGAAATAGTATAAATGGAGGTGGTAAATTTGCTTACTAAAAGAATAATTCCATGTCTAGATGTAAATATGGGAAGAGTAGTTAAGGGTGTAAATTTTGTAAACCTAAAAGATGTTGGTGATCCTGTAGAAATAGCTGAATACTATAACACTGAAGGAGTAGACGAATTAGTATTTTTAGATATAACTGCTACTAGTGATGGTAGAAAAACTATGATAGATGTAGTAAAAAGAGCAGCTGAAAAAGTATTCATTCCTCTTACGGTTGGTGGCGGTATTAGGACTTTAGATGATTTCAAAGACATTCTTAGAGCAGGTGCTGACAAAATTTCTGTAAACTCTGCAGCTGTAAAAGATCCGGAGCTTGTTAGAAAAGCAGCTGA
The DNA here is from genome assembly GCA_021781655.1 of Bacillota bacterium. GTDB lineage: Bacteria > Bacillota > Clostridia > Clostridiales > Clostridiaceae > JAJXWJ01. The sequence goes on from JAJXWJ010000067.1 coordinate 7,963, forward strand.
AAGATTTGGAAGTCAATGTGTGGTTGTTGCTATCGATGGAAAGAAGCGAGAAGATGGTACTGGCTGGAACGTTTCTATAGCAGGAGGAAGGATAGATACTGGTTTAGATGCTATAGAATGGGCAAAAAAGGTTGTAGCTTTAGGCTGTGGCGAAATACTATTAACAAGTATGGATGCAGACGGAACAAAAAATGGATACGATATTGAACTTACAAAAGCAATAACTGAAGCAGTAAATGTGCCAGTAATAGCTTCTGGTGGCTGTGGAAAACTTGAACATTTCTATGAGGTATTTGAAAAAACAAACTGCGATGCAGCTCTTGCTGCTTCACTGTTCCATTATAAGGAGTTGACGGTTAGAGAAGTTAAGAATTATCTTCATGAAAAAGGGATAGAGGTAAGGCTTTAAAATTAAGAGGTGAGATAATGAATAAAGAAAAACTACTTGAAGCAGTAGACTTCACTAAAGGTTTAGTCCCAGCAATTATAGTTGATGATGAGAATGGTGAAGTTTTAATGCTTGCATATATGAACAAGGAATCGCTAAGAAAAACTATAGAAACAAAAACCACTTGGTTTTGGAGTAGATCCCGAAATGAATATTGGAACAAGGGGGCAACCTCTGGACATTTTCAGCATGTTAAAAGCATTAGTATAGATTGCGATAACGATACTTTAGTTATAAAAGTTTCTCAAATTGGTGCAGCTTGTCATACAGGGGAGAGAACGTGCTTTTTTAGAACTGTGGAACTTTAAAAAATAAGGAGTGAAAAACTATGGAAGATATAATCGTGGAATTATATAAAACAATTGAAGGAAGAAAAACAAGCCCTCTTGAGGGTTCTTATACAAACTATCTTTTCGAAAAGGGAATAGATAAAATATTAAAAAAATTAGGCGAGGAATGTACTGAAACAGTAATAGCTGCTAAAAATGAAGATAAAGAAGAGCTTACTAAAGAAGTAAGTGATTTAGTTTATCATTTATTGGTAATGCTTGTCAATGAAGGGATTTCTCTTGAGGATGTAAAAAAGGAATTAGAGAAAAGACATGAAAAGACAGGAAATAAAAAGGCTGAGAGAAGAGAAATAGAAAAGCTATAGGAAAAGAAATAAATTACCATTACATCAACAGGAGCATATCTATTCATATTTCGATAAGGAAGTCAAAAATGACTTCCTTTCAAAATTTATTTGTTTTCAACACTATTATAAAACATACTCCTTCATTGTCAAATGTCAATTATCAATTGTCAATTAAAATTCCTTGCGGTTCATTTTGTAATATTTTCAAGTTTGAGACTGCAAAAAGCTTGTTAAAGATTCACATGGGAACACCCAAACCCTAAAGGTGCGTATTCTTATTTATAATCAAACAGGTCTTCGCCTAAAACTTCTTATTTCTGCTTCGTGCTCACCATACATTTCTAATAAGGATTTATTAGTTTCATTAATGTGATTAATGTCTCCATGAATATGTGCTAAATCATTACTCATTTTGTCATGTTCTGCTTTGTTAACCTCTGCAGAATGTTCCAAGGCCTTTAATATTAAATGGTCTTCCTGTTGCTGAGTTTTGATACTTTTTACATCATCTTTAAGAGAATTTACATCATCTTTAAGAGAATTCACATCATCTTTAAGACCCAAGATAGAATTTTGCATACCTTTTAAAATTTCTAAAATTTCATCATTGCTTGCCATCTATTATCACCTCGCATATTTTTAATTATACCATATACATTATTAAGTGTTAAGGTATTCTTTAAATTGGAATACTAATAATATATACATATAATTCAAAAAATATGCAACTCTACGCAAGCTTTATTTTAAATCTCTTCAATTCTCAATGGCGTTATGAATTAAAGTTTTCTGATTTTCAAAACCATCTTTTTAAACTCTTCCCATTTCAGAGCACTCTTAATTCCTTCTTCTATGGACATTTCCGCTTTCCAGTTTAAAAGTTTTTTTGCTCTTTCAACACTGGCATAGGCACCAGGAATATCACCAGGCCTTGGTGGTGCGTATGTTTTGTTAAGTTCTTTGCCTATAACTTTCTCAAAGGCTGAAACTAATTCTTTTACAGTAACACCTTTTCCATTACCTATATTAATTACAACATAATGAGAAACTTTAAAATCAGATTCAGTAAATATGTAGTCAAAACGTTTAATAGCCTTAACATGAGCATTTGCTAAATCCCATACATGCAAATAATCTCTTATGCCAGAACCATCTCTAGTATTCCAGTTAGTTCCTGTTATTTTGAAAACTCCATCCGATAGAGAGTTTGCTTCAACTAATTTGCCTAAGATGTGAGAAGGAAATTGAACATGAATTCCTGAGCGCATTTTAGGGTCAGCACCTATAGGATTAAAATATCTTAAGGCAATTGCGTGCATATCATAAGCATTACAAAAATCTTGAAGTATCATTTCTATCATATATTTTGTTCTTGCATAGGGGCTTCTTGGATTTAATGGTGGGTCTTCAGTAACTAAAAAGCCTTTAGAGTCATCATATATAGAAGCAGAAGAACTGAATACAATTCTATTGCAGCCAAGATTGTTTAGAGTTTTAAATAATATTAATGATTTTGCTACATTTTCATAGTAGTAATCAAATGGATTTGATACTGATTCAGGAACAACGATTAATGCGGCACAGTGGATTGTGTACTTTATATCAGGGTTATCTTGAAATATTTTATTTAAAATATTGATATCAGAAATGTCACCCTCATAGAATATTTTATTTTTGGTAAACTCCCTTTTTCCTGTAACTAAAGAATCAAGGATCACAGGTTCATATCCATTATCGAGAAGAGCGGAACATATGGTGCTTCCTATATAACCAGCACCTCCAGTAACTAAAACTTTCATATAATTATCATCCTTTCTTATGGTTTTTTAGCTATAAAAAGACCACTTTTTTTTGTAATATATATTTTTTTTTCTTCATCGATTCTTTTATCAAGTAGTATTCTTAATTCTTCTTCTCTATCCTTTAATATTTCATTTGCATTTCCATGAGTAGATTTTATATAGTTCATTATAGGTTCAGATTCATCAACAATTAATGCATCTTCATAAATATATTCATGAATATCAGAAAACAAATTCTTTAATTTTTCTTTTCCATTTTCAAGACCAAATTGTTTTGTCAAATCAACTGGTGAAAAAGTCATCCTGTTGTCAAAACGTTTTGTTATGGTATCTAATTCTTTCATGTGATTTTGTCCTGTAGTAGATGCGTATAAAAACCCTCCAGGTTTAAGTACTCTTCGAATTTCTTTAAGTGATTTTTCTATATCTTTAACATAAAATAAAACATGGTTTGCAATTACAATATCAAAGCTCTCATCCTTAAAAGAAATATTTTGCGAATCAATTGTTTTAAAATAAAATTTATTTTTTATAGATGATAAATTATGTTTTGCATCCTTAATCATCCCATTGGAAATATCAGTAGCAGTAATTTCACAGCTATCAGGAATTCGGTTTATGTTCTTTTTCCATAAATCACAGTTTCCACAGCCAAGCTCTAGAATTTTAACTCCAGGGAAAAAGTCAATTTTATCAAAAACCCACCTATGCCATCCATATTTGTTTATACTAAATTTATCATGTAAATCTATTCTTGTTTTTAGATTTGTTGAATTTTTATATTGATCTAAAATTGAATTTTCAAGGTTTATTACTTTAATTAGATTTATTACTTTATTCCAGTCCAGTACATCAGAAAAATTATATATATTTTCTGCTTCATTAATGGCTGTAAGTACTAGCTTCATATGTTCAATTTTATTTTGAATAATTTCTTTTTGCATGTTTAAGGACTGTAAAAAATTCTTTTCATCTGAACTATCTTTAATTTCATTGTTAATTTCATCTAAGGAAAAGCCTAAAAACTTAAGAGTTAAGATTTTTTGAAGCTTTAAAAATTCATTTTTGCTATATAACCTATAGCCTGCAGGACTATATTTAGTTGGTGTTAGTAAACCTTTTTTGTCGTAAAATCGAATAGTACGGATGGTAACTCCAGCCATTTTTGCGAATTCGCCAGTTGTATAAAACTTATTTAAATTATCCATAATTTTATCACCTAAACATATTATAAAGGATTACCTAAGGTCACTGTCAACTTAAAAAAATAAAAATTTATCTCACTTGTAAAATTACAATATATATGGTAAAATATCAATTCTGAAACAAAAAAGTGAGGTGAATACTATGATTGAACTTGAAGGCATTTGTAAATCCTTTAAGGTTTCAAAGCGGAAGGAAGGCTTAGGAAAAGCAGCAAAAGCTTTTTTTAAAAGAGAATATGAAACTTTAAAGGCACTAAATAATATATCCTTTCAGATTAAAGAAGGTGAAATGGTAGGGTATATAGGACCAAATGGTGCAGGAAAAAGTACTACGATTAAAATTATGAGCGGAATTTTAAATCCAGACAGTGGCAAGTGTATAATTAATGGCAAAATTCCTTGGAAAAATAGGATAGAATATGTTCGGGATATTGGAGTAGTTTTTGGACAGCGTACTCAGCTTTGGTGGGATGTTCCTGTAATCGATTCGTTTTTTCTTTTAAAGGATATATACAGAATTGAAAATAGCAGTTTTAAAAGAAATAAAGATATGCTTATACAATTGCTAGATATTAATGATATTGTAAAAATTCCAACTAGACAACTAAGCCTAGGTCAAAGAATGCGATGTGAAATTGCAGCTTCTCTGTTACATAGTCCTAAAATATTATTTTTAGATGAACCAACCATTGGACTAGATGCTATATCCAAATTGACAGTTAGAAATTTCATAAATACAATAAATAAAGAAAACAATACTACAATAATATTAACAACCCATGATATGCAAGATATAGAGGCACTTACGAATAGAATTATTTTAATTGGAAAAGGAAAGGTTTTACTTGATGGAAAATTAGAAAGCTTGAAGCATAAATTCAGTGAAAGAGGAAATACTTCTTTAGATGAGATGGTAGTAAGCCTTTATAAGGAGTATAAAATATGATGGGTTACATATCTTACTTTAAAATCAGATTTATACATGGTCTGCAATATAGAGCTGCAGCTCTAGCAGGAATAGCAACTCAGCTCGCTTGGGGGTTCATGTATATTATGCTTTACGAAACCTTTTATAAAACTAATCCTAAAGTTGCACCTATGAATTTCAATCAGCTTTCAAGCTATATATGGCTTCAGCAGGCATTTTTAGCTTTATTCATGACTTGGTTTTTAGATAACGACTTATTTGATCTCATTACAAGCGGAAACGTAGCATATGAATTAGTAAGGCCTCTTAATTTATATAATGCTTGGTATGTAAAAAACTGTGCAGTAAGAATTTCAAAAGCGGTTTTAAGATGCCTTCCTATACTAATAATTGCATTTCTTTTACCTTCACCCTATAAATTTCTTTTGCCACAAAACTTCATGACAGCTCTAGTATTTATTTTGACTATGGTATTAGGTTTTTTAGTAGTTGTAGCTTATTGTATGTTCATATATATAATTAGCTTTTTTACTATATCACCTATGGGTGTAAGAATGGTATTTGTAATGGCGGCAGATTTTCTTTCAGGAGGACTTGTACCTTTGCCATTTTTGCCAGAATGGTTAACAAAGTTCATATATATAACTCCCTTTGCTGCAATGCAAAATGTACCTTTTAGAATTTATAGTGGTGATATTGCGATTAAAAATTCATTATATCCTATTATTTTGCAGTTTGTATGGCTAATTATATTAGTTATAGTAGGAAAATTTATAATGTGTAGGGCATTAAAAAAGGTAATAGTACAAGGAGGTTAAAGGGATGAAATTATATTATAAGTACTTTTCAATACATATGCGCTCGGTTATGCAGTACAAAACCTCTTTTATATTAACTACTATCGGACAGGCTATGACTACCTTCTTTTCTTTTTTGAGTATGTATTTTTTGTTTATGAGATTTGGAAGTATTAAAGGTTATAGTTTTAATGAAGTACTTTTATGCTTTAGCATTATTTCAATGTCCTTTGCCACAGCAGAATGTTTTGGAAGAGGTTTTGATTCCTTTTCTTCTGTAATATCTAATGGAGAATTTGATAGAATAATGGTTCGTCCAAGAAGTGAAATATTACAAGTTTTAGGTACAAAAATTGAATTTACAAGGATAGGAAGGCTGCTAGAAGCACTTATAGTTTTTATATATGCTATAAAAACTAGTGGAATATATTGGAGCTTTGATAAAATAGTTACAGTATTATTAATGCTTGCAGGAGGAATTTGTTTGTTTTTTTGTTTATTTCTCATATATGCTGCCATTTGTTTTTTTACTTTAGAAGGTTTAGAATTTATGAATATTTTTACTGATGGAGGAAGAGAACTAGCACAGTATCCTTTAAATATATATAAAGATTGGGTGCTCAAGTTTTTTACCTTTATAATTCCGATGGCGTTTATAAATTACTATCCTTTTTTGTATATAATAGATAAAGGACATATATATGGAATTATATATATGTTTTCACCTATTGTATCGTTTCTCTTTTTTCTACCTAGTATTTTGTTATGGAAAATAGGAGTTAAGCATTATAAATCAACAGGTTCATAAGTAAAATTAATATTTTAATATATGCATATTTAAGTAAAAAAAGAAAAAACTATATATATGAAAATAAAATTTGCAATTTACGGTTTGTTAGGTTTGTGCTCAGAAATATTATTTACAGGAATAGGCTCATTAATGCGAGGTGACCTAAAGTTAACCGGGTATACGTATATGTGGATGTTTCCAATATACGGACTTGGATTAATGCTTGAGCCTATACATAATAAAATTAGAAGTTGGCCAGTAGTGTTAAGGGGGTGTGTGTACACAGCATTAATTTTTTCAATAGAATATATTACAGGTTTTCTTCTAAATAATCTTATAGGTGTTTGTCCATGGGATTATGGTAATGTTAAAACTTCAATTAATGGTTATATTAGATTAGATTTTACACCTTTGTGGTTTTTGTTAGGACTTACCTTTGAAAAGGTTCATGACTTTATGGATGAAATGTTAGCATTATATTTTTCCGTAAAATAAAACCATTATATTTACAAAAAAGTGTTTACATTTGATTTTTATGACTGTATAATAAAAATTAATAAAGGCTTTGAGCAGAAATAGTAAGGATTTATGAAATTTTCAGAGAGCTGAAGGTGCTGCGATTCAGTAATTTCAAAATCATGAACTCGTCTGTGAGCTGTCTCCTGAAAAAAGTAGGGTAGAACGTTATTCTCACGTTATAGGGATAGATGGTAGTAGCCATTGAATAATGGAATGCCGTCGAAAGTGAGTTTTAGTTTTAAAACTAATTAGAGTGGTACCGCGGGTTAACCTCGTCTCTTTGTTGAGATGGGGTTTTATTTTTTTTTACGTAAAATAAAGTTTAAAGATTAATTTTTAATATTACTTAAAATTTTTTAGAGGAGTGAGTTAAATGTCTTATACAAAGTATAAAATGTATCCAACTGTTTCACTTGAAAATCGTGAATGGCCTAATAAACAAATTGTTAAAGCACCGATATGGTGCAGTGTTGATTTACGTGATGGAAATCAAGCATTACCTACCCCTATGAATGTAAATGAAAAGATAATGATGTTTAAACTATTGGTAAGCCTAGGTTTTAAAGAAATAGAAATTGGTTTTCCATCTGCATCTAATACAGAATACAGATTTTTAAGAACGCTAATAGAAGAAAATTTGATACCAGATGATGTTACTGTGCAGGTTTTAACTCAATCTAGAGAGCATTTAATCGAAAAAACCTTTGAAGCATTAAAAGGAGCAAAAAAGGCAATAGTACATTTATACAATTCAACTTCAGAGCTTCAAAGAAGAGTTGTTTTCAATAAGTCAAAAGAAGAAATAATAGAAATAGCCGTTAATGGAGCAAAGCTTCTTAATGAATACAAAGAAAAATATAAAGAAACAGACTTTACTTTTGAATATTCTCCAGAAAGCTTTACTGGAACAGAACTTGAATACGCTTTAGAAATATGTGAAGCGGTGCTTAAAGTTTGGAAGCCTACAATAGACAAAAAAGCTATAATAAATTTACCATCTACTGTTGAAATGGCAACTCCTAATGTGTATGCCGATCAAATAGAATGGTTTTGTAAAAATATGAAAAACAGAGAAACTGTTATTTTAAGTCTTCACACACATAATGATAGAGGAACCTGCACAGCATCAAGTGAATTAGGACTTCTTGCAGGAGCAGATCGTATTGAAGGTACATTATTTGGAAATGGTGAAAGAACAGGTAATTTGGATATAGTTACAATGGGAATGAATATTTATTCTCAAGGCATAGACCCTAACCTTGATTTTAGCAATATGAGTCAAGTAATAGAAGTTTATGAAAAATGTACAAAAATGATAGTCCATGATAGACATCCATATGCAGGCAAATTGGTTTATGCAGCATTCTCTGGTTCCCATCAAGATGCTATAAGAAAAGGATTTTTGGCTATGAAGGAAAGCGATAGTCCTATATGGGAAGTGCCATATTTGCCGATAGATCCTCATGATGTTGGAAAAGAATATGAAGAAATTATACGTATAAACAGTCAATCGGGAAAAGGTGGTACAGCCTTTATTCTTGAAAATGAATTTGGATTTATTTTGCCAAAGGAAATGCATGAGGAATTTGGAGCAGTAGTAAAGAAAAATTCTGATGACCTTGGAAAAGAGTTTTCACCAGAAGAGATTTTTGAATTGTTCAAAAGCGAATATTTGGATGCTAAAAAGCCATATATGCTTAAAAATTATGAAATAAAGTCTGTTCAAAATGTTGAGAGAGAAGAAAATCTTGTTAACATCAAAGCTCATATAAAAATTGAAAATGAAGAGATAACAATAGAAGGAACAGGAAATGGACCGATAGATTCATTTTTTAACGCTCTACATGAAAGTAAAATAAACGGCTGCAAGTTTATTTCTTACGATCAACATGCCCTTGAGAGAGGTTCAACTTCAAGAGCAGTATCTTACATTCAAGTAGAAGAAAATGGAGAGAGGTATTTCGGAGTGGGAGTTTCAGAAAATATAGATACAGCAGCATTAAATGCTTTAATTTGTGCTATAAATAGAGGAAGACTATAGTTACTATCAAAGGATTTGTTGGAGAGTAGAAAAAAAATTACGCACCTTTTGGGGTTGGGCGTGCCCATGTGATTCTTGAACAAACATTCTGCAGTCTCAAAATCTGAAATGATAAAAAGCGAACCTCAGATTGTAATAGCTAATAGGTAAAAACTAAGGGTGAATAGGTAAGAGTTAAAACTTACCTCGGTTCACTTTTTAACGAATTTTAGTTGAGTCTTAGTTCGTAATCTTTATTTTTGTGCCACAGTACCGTATAATAGGAATATAGTTTTGACAATTGGAGGTAAATAAATGAAAATTGATGAAAATGTAAGTGCTTTAAAAGAAAGATTAATTGAAGATGTTCAAAAACTAGTTAGAATAAATAGTGTATCATCTGAAGAAAAGCCTGGAGTTCCATTTGGAGAAGGTCCAGCAGAAGCATTAGATGCGGCACTAAATATAGCTAGAGATTTAGGTTTTAAAGTTGTGAATTTAGATAATTATGTTGGTTATGCTGAGGCTTTTGAAGGAGAAGAATATATAGCTGCCCTTGGACATTTGGATGTGGTTCCAGAAGGAAATGGATGGAATTACCCTCCATATGGAGCTGAAATTCATGATGGAAAGATTTATGGAAGAGGAACAGCAGATGATAAAGGACCAATAATTGCGGCTTTATACGGATTAAAAGCTATTGTTGATTCTGGAATAAAGCTTAACAAGAAGGTTAGAATAATTTTTGGAACAGATGAAGAAACTGGCAAAAGCAGAGATTTAGAGCATTACTTAAAAACAGAGAAACATCCAATTGCTGGCTTTACACCTGATGCGGATTATCCAATTATTAATGGAGAAAAAGGAATAACTATTTTTGATTTAGTAAAGCAGCTTAATATATTTAGTGATAGCGATATCAAGATTTCGTATATTAAGGGTGGATTAAGATCTAATATGGTACCTGAGTACTGTGAAGCTGGAATTAAAGCAGACTTGAAAAGTTCTATAGTATATGAATGTGAGCAATTTGCAGAGAGAACAGCCTATGATTTAAGAGCAGAGGAAAAAGATGATTTAGTAATAATTAAATCTTATGGTGTTTCGGCTCATGGTAGTGTACCGGAACAAGGTAAAAATGCTATAATGCAGCTATTTGCATTTTTGGGTCA
>JAJXWJ010000153.1 GCA_021781655.1 Bacillota bacterium
GTATCTGCAAATGTAGCTCTTGTACCAGATGAACTTGGTCTATGAACAACATTGATTTTTAAATCTTGTCCGCCAACATCTTTCCAGTTAGTTATTTTTCCTGTAAATATATCTTGAACTTGTTGTTTTGTTAAGTTTGTAACTTTAACATCTTTACTAGTTACAACAGCAAAACCTATAACACAAACTTGATGGTCTTCGACTTTAGCAACATCAGCTGCATTCAATTTAGCTTTAGCAAAAATATCAGAGTCACCAATATCTACTGAGCCTTGACTTACTTGTGTAAGACCAGTACCACTACCGCCACCTTGAACATTAATTGTAGCATTTGGGTTTTTAGTCTTAAAATCTGCTGCTGATTGTTGTACCAATGGTTGAAGTGCTGTTGAACCAGCTGCTGTGATTGAGCCTGAAACTGCTGCTGTAGAATTTGAAGCAGTGTTGTTAGCTGAAGCACTGTTTCCACATCCTGCGAATAATCCAGCAATTGTAGTTAAAGCTATAGCTGCAACTGCAAGTTTGATTTTGTTACTTTTCATAAAGTTAACCTCCATTCGATAAATAAGCAATTTAAATAATAAAACTTCCAAATTTATAATACTAAATATAAGTTAATCTGATATTATGCCATTGTTAACAAAACTTAACATGACCTTTAAATATTAAATTTCTTAACACTTTTACCTAATAAATCTGTTGTATCATGCATTTTAACGATTAATTGTTCCATATCCTTTGTTTCATTGTATTGATCTGAAACCACCTCATTTATAGTTATTATAGCTTCGTTAAAGTATTTGCATGCCTCTTTAACCTCATTTAATTTATCATATAAAGTAGTATTTTCATTTTCTAAGTTTTCTATACTATTATCTACTCTATCTATGAAATTTATTATTTCCTCTGTAGAAGACATCATATAATTATACTTTTCTATTGTATCATTAACTAAACCATATTGAAATACTGAAACATCTTTAACCTTTTCTATTCTATCTTCTACATTTGACAAATTAACATTAAGATGTTTTATTATATCTTCAATACTATTCATTTTATCTGAAATAACAAAAGAAAGCTTTTTGATTTCATCAGCAACTACAGAAAATCCTTTACCCATCTCACCGTATCTTGCACCTTCAATAGAAGCATTTAAAGCCAATATGTGAGTTTGTTCCGATATTTTATTTACAACCTTAATAATTTCAGAAATATTATTTAAATTTTTAGAAAGGGTAGAAAATGATTCTTTTGCAGCTTCCATTTTTTCTTGAGCGTCTATATTTGTTGTTTTAAGTTTATTTACTATTATTACTCCTTCGCTGTTTACATTTTTTATTTTATTTGTTTCATTTAGAGCCTCTGCCGATTCTTCTTTAATTATAAAAAGCTTATCTTTTATCGTTCCAAAGGATTTAAAGCTCCATTCAACTGCATTTGTTATATCATCAGTTTCTTTAATGAAATTTTTTGTATTAGAACTAATTACATCCATGCTTTCTATTGTCCTATTATGGGAGCTATTAATAATATTATTTATGGACAGCATGTCATCTATAGCTAAATTAATCTTGCCAATCAATTTTTTCAAAGAATGGCTCATATTATTAAAGCTACTAGAAAGCTTTCCAATCTCATCATTGTTTTTTGCTTTACTTACGACCACTAAATTTCCTTTAGAAATTTCATCCGTATTTTTTATTAACAAATCTAATTGATTAAATATTTTTTTAATTATCATATTTAACAAAAATGTTACAATAATGATTAATATTAAAGTAATACCTACGATGGTATACCCAATAGTATTTGCAGTACTTTTAATTTGATTTTCACTAACGGTTAAAAACATATAACTATTTAAATCTGGCACATAACTATACATACAATAGTATTTTGTATTATTATCCATATATGTTGTACTGCCAGTAACATTAGAATTTGTATCTTTATTAGTAAAAATATAATTCAAATCACTAATATCCAACTTTTTATTAATATAATATTTTTGTGGATTGTAAATTATATTTTCATTTTTATTTACTATAAATATATAACCAGTATTCATAAAGTGAAAATTATCAAATCTTGCTGAAAAATAATCTATCGTAACACATTTTCCAACCATACCAATTAAATTACCGCTATTATCTTTAATAGGTTCTAAAAAGGTAATAATCGGTTTTGAGGATACAACAGAGGTGTAAACATCACTTATATAATCTTTACCACTTAACGCATTATTTATATTGATATATGATGAGTGGCCAAGATCCATGCCTTTGTAATCATCATTACTGCTATCAGTTATTATTCCATTTTTATCAGTAACAAAAACACTTTCTATATAACTTTTTCCAGCATCATAACTTTTTAGCTTATTATCAATAAGACTAGCTTGAGCCTTATTACTACTAATATAATCGCTATTATTATCATATTGTCCTCTAACTAAACAAAAGTTAATTAAATCGCTATCTTTACTCATTTTTTGCAAATCATTTTGCTGAACCTGAATAAGACTTTCAAAGTTATTTGTTATTTCTTCTGATATAATTTTCATATTATCATTATTTAATCTGTAAACATTACTATAGGTAACATAATAAACAATTCCATCTGCAATAAGCATTATACTTAAAATCAAAACGCTTGTTATTACTATAATTTTAACTCTAATAGAATCATTAAACTTATTAAACAAATCTTTAAACCTAAACCATTTTGTCGTATTGTGCAATATTTTATGTAGTATTTTTTTCATCTTTTCACCTCATTTAGACTTATAACTACATAATAATCGCAATAAGTTATATTAACTTTTAGTTCATGTTAAGGAATTGTTAAGTTAATTTAAAAAACACTATTTTTGAATAATAATTTAAATATATAAACAAATCATGTTATTTTTAGTTCTTAACTGGGAAGGTTAGTATGAATTTACTGCCCACGCCCTCTTCACTTTCTATATTTATTGTTCCATCCATTCCCATAACTATATGTTTAACAATTGCAAGTCCTAAACCTGTTCCACCTTTAGCTCTTGATCTAGCCTTATCTACTCTGTAAAACCTTTCAAAAAGCCTTGGAATATGATGCTTTGGAATACCAACACCAGTATCTTCTACCCAAAGTGTGCAATAGTCACAATTATTTTCAACACCAACGGTAACGCTGTCTCCATTTTCTGAATATTTAATGCCGTTATCAACCAAATTAATTAACATCTGCTTGAATTTGTCTACATCACCCTTCAAGTTAACATAATCATTAGAAGAAATACTTAACGATATTCCTTTTATGTCTGCAGTATTTTTCATTAGTTTGTATACATTTTCCAAAACTTGATTGACATTAAACTCCTCTACTTTTTGCTCTTTAGTTGCTTCTATATCAGACAAGGTTAAAATATCATTTATTAGTCTTGTTAGTCTTTCTGCTTCCTCATCTATAATATTTAAAAATTCATTTCTTTTTTTATCATCTTTAACAAACCTTAAAGTTTCTGCAAAACCTTTTATGGAAGTTAATGGCGTTTTAAGTTCATGAGAAACATTAGCTACAAAGCTAGATCTCATATTTTCCAACTTTTTAATATCAGTAACATCTTGAACAACAGCAACTTTTCCAATATTTTTATTTTCATCATTTACTATAGTAGCTGTTCTAACTCTCAAAATCTTTTCAGAAGGCCACAGTATTCTTAGCTCAGAAAATTCTTTTTCGTCATTTTGAAATATATTTTCAAGTTCAAAATCTCTTATTGTATCGATAAGTTTTTCTCCGATAATTGAATCATCTATTCCAAATAACTTTTCTGCATATGGATTTATTAAAATTATTCTATTGGATCTATCTACAGCTAT
>JAJXWJ010000154.1 GCA_021781655.1 Bacillota bacterium
AAGAAGGAAAAAAAGTATTTGATAATTTTAAATCAACATATGGACTAATTAAAGGTGCCAAAAGTTTCATTGCATTAGTTGGAAATAGTAACATAGAAAATGTTGAAAATAAAATTGGATATTATGGAGAATTTATTGTTTTAGAAGCAACCAACTTAGGACTTGGAACATGCTGGCTTGGTGGAACTTACGATAAAGAGGCTGCTAATAGCATCATTAGCCTTAATGAAAATGAAAATATGTATTGCATAATAGCAATTGGAAATGTACAAGAAAATAAGAGCTTTAAGGAAAAGCTTGTTAAAGGTATTTTTAAAAATAGAAAAAGCTTTGACAAAATATTCATTACAGAAGAAAAGGATTTGAAGGGCTGGGTTAAATCAGGAATGGATGCAGTAATAAAAGCACCTTCTGCAATTAATAAGCAACCGTGGAGATATAATCTTATTGATAATAAAATCTTAGTAACTTATGAAAAAGAAAATACAGGCTATGAAAAAATAGATGTAGGAATTTCTATGGCTCATTTTGAACTAGGTGCAAAAAATGAAGGAATTGATGGGAAATGGCACTTTGCTCAAAATGAAAATACTTTTTTTAACTTATAGAAATAAAAATTCATGATTTTTATGAATAATTTTATGGGATGAATTATTTTCATATTATACTTTATAATAAAAATAAAATAGATTATTGTGAGGTATAAAATGAATAAACAGGTTTTAAAAGCAGCTGCAATTTTTAGTGATAATATGGTTTTACAGAGATACAAAAATATAAATATATGGGGAACAGGAGAAAATGGACATAAAGTACAGTTATATTTTAATAATAAAGTTGTAAGAACGATAGTTAAGGATAACAAATGGAGAGCTATTTTACCTAGTATGCCTGCAGGAGGACCTTATGAACTAAAGATAACAGATGGAGAACAATTTTTGAAGTTTTCTAATGTAATGCTTGGAGAAGTTTGGCTTGCAGGAGGTCAATCTAACATGGAGCTTGAACTCCAAAACAGTAAAAATGGAGATGAGGCTCTAAAAAAAGTTAGTAAAGCTTGTAATGTTAGGTATTACTACACTCAGAAAAATGCATATATAGATGAACAGTTTCTTAAGATGGAAGCTGAAACTTGTTGGCAGGAATGCACAAAAGAAACTGCTGGAAATTGGTCTGCAGTCGGCTATTATTTTGCAAAAGAATTAGCAGAAGAACTAAAGGTTACTGTTGGAATAATAGGCTGTAACTGGGGAGGAACTTCAGCATCAGCATGGATTAGTACAAAAAAATTAGAAGAAGATAAAGATACCAATAGCTATAACGAGGAATATAAAAAGGCTAATGAAGGAAGAAGTTTTGAAAAGTATTTGGAACAACTTGAGCAGTATAATATTTGGTATGATAAGTGGCAAAAGAAGGTTAATAAGTGTTATGAGGAAAATCCTAATATACTTTGGTCAAAAGTACTAGAAATTGCTGGCGAAAACCTTTGGCCTGAGCCACTAGGACCAAAATCTCCATATAGAGCAGGTGGACTTTATGAGACTATGATTAAAAGGATTATGCCGTATAGCCTTAAAGGCTTTTTATATTATCAAGGGGAAAGTGACGATCATAAGCCTAAATTATATTATAAACTGCTTAATAAGTTGATTGAACAGTGGAGAGAAGCTTGGGAGGAGGATGAGTTGCCGTTTCTTATAGTTCAATTACCAATGTATATTGGAAGAGAAGATAAAGATAAGAAAAATTGGCCATTAATAAGGGAAGCTCAAATGAGGGTACATAAAACTGTTAAAAACACAGGACTTGCAGTGATTCTTGATTGTGGGGAATTTGATAATATTCATCCACTAGATAAAGAAACAGTTGGACATAGATTGTTTTTGCAAGCAATGTTTCATACTTATAATAAAAAAGTGGCTGCATATGGACCAGTTTTTAAAGCTTTAGAATATAAAGGAAATAAAATAGAACTTATTTTTGATAATTGTGAAAGTGGAATTAAAATAAAAGGTGATAAAGCTGAAGGCTTTGAAATTGCTGGTGATGATAAACAGTTTTTAGTAGCTTCTATTGAAATTCAAAGAAACAAAATATTAGTATTTGCACAAGAAATTAATAACCCAAAATATGTTAGATATGCTTGGACTAATTATGGAGCTGTAACGCTATTTAATGAAGCTGGAATTCCTATGTCAACTTTTAGGACAAGCGTAAATGATGAAAAATAGTACTATAATTATATTGTGGTTATCAAGAAAAAATAAGAAGCACTCCTGCTTCTTATTTTTTCTTTTTAAATAAATCAAATGAAGGATTTGAAATTAGTAAAAATACCCATGCAATTATAAAGCCATATCGGGGCTGTTGCTCAATAATTAAATACAAAAGTCCAAAGCCGCAAAATATTATGTATAATAAATTCAAAATTTTGTTTTGCTCTTGTTTCATTCTGAATAGTTGCTTATATACTAAAAGCAATAAAATAATATAAAAAACTTCTGAATAAAAAAATAATACTGTATTCATAGTAAAGGTTGCACTTAATATATTCGTTACGCCTGTAGCCCAAAATAGTCCTGCAAAATCGCCACTAGACCATTGTGCTATAAATTTTACAATGTAAAAGCCTGCAAGTTTGTAAAAAGGTGTAGTGGTTAAACGCTCTTTAATTATTGCTAAACTTGCTGATTGAATTTTGTCATAATCAAAATGATATTTATCTGGTATTTTACTATCTTCTACATTCCACATGCCTAGTGAATTAATGTTTGTACCTTTTAATATAGAAGTTATTCCAGGCTCTCTACCATGCCAAAAGGAATACTCAGTAATATTTAATTTTAATAACAAGGCGTTAGTTGAGTAAAAGGGTACGGCAAAAGAAATTACAATTAGTAAACTTATTAAAATACCCTTTTTATTTAAATTATAAACTAATATATAAAAAATATAAGCTACAATTATGACCGCAGCAACCATTCTAAATAAGTTTCCAATACTTAAAAGAACTCCAGATGCTATTATCCAAAGCAAACTTATTTTGTTCTTTAAAATTAAAATAAATAAATAAAGACTTCCTAAGAAAAACGGTATAGCCAAGTTTTCAGAGCAAAGCACGCTATTAAAAAATATGAATGGGGGAAAAATTGCAGCCATATATGTAATATTAATTGATTTCTTTTTTTCTTTATACAGCTCCATGCTTATTAAATAAATAATATAAACACTAATAGTAGATAAAATTATGTTTACGATTTTAATTGGCATTAAAACATTTTTGAAAAGTTTTGCAAATAAGCCAAAATAAATAGCTGTTATAGTTAAATGCGGGTATCTAGCAAGATAACTGGTTCCCTTAAATACAGAAAAATTTCCAGCTGCAAAGCTTTGCCCTGATAATAAAATGGTTTCAAAGTCTGAAAATGGTTTTACATTTATAGCTAAAATCCAAATTAATCTTAATAAAAATGCAAAAAATAATATTATAATTAAAAGTTTTTTATCGGAAAAGCCTTTGTTAAGTGCTTTATTTATGAAATAAAAAATAGAAGCAAAAATAGTGAAAAGTAATAAAGTTATTAAAACGGAAATAATTATATCAATAAAAGGTATGTGGAAAAAATTTAAAACGCACATTGCTAGACTACCTAAAATAACTAGAAATAAAAGAACTTTTAGTAATATGTTCATAAAGGTTGAATATTTTTTCTCGATAAAATTCATTTGTTAGTCCCCTTGAAAATTTATTTATTAACATTTCAATGATATCACAATAGTTTAATTTTAAAAAGAAACAAAAATATTAATTTTCTTCACAAAAGTGTAATATCCAGTTTAAAAGTTTATGATATAA
>JAJXWJ010000008.1 GCA_021781655.1 Bacillota bacterium
GTCATACAGACTTAAGGAACAGATGCAGCATATGACTGAAGATGCATCATAAAATACAAAATAAAAATGTAGGTTTTCATACATATTTATTTTGTATAAAACCTACATTTTTATATTGACTTTTGCACCAGCTAAAATTACACTTTGAAAGGTTATATCTTTACCCATATTTCTTAATAAGAATTTGTTTCTGAGCATCCCTAAAAAGCTTAAAAACAGTTGATTATTGCTGCTTTTATCTACCTCATCTATTAATAGAATTACTTTTTTATCAATATTTTTCATTAATTTTGTTATAAGCCTAGAAAGCTCTTCTAAAGATTTTATTTTTTCCTTTTCACCTTCTAAAAAATCAGCTAAAGACTCAGATTGAAAGCGTAAGCTATCTTCTACTATTCCAAGAAATGCTTTTGAAAATCTTTCTTCACTTTCAAAAACTAAGTCACCAATACCTTCAAAGCTTATAAATATTACAAGATATTCTTCATTATTAGCTAAATTTCTCTCTAACATATAAAGCGTAGTTGTTTTCCCATATTGCCTTGGTCTGTTGATTACAAAATATTCTTCATTATCAATAAACTCAACTATCTTGTTAAGCTTATTCTTTATATCAATCATGTAGTGTTTTTCTGGTATGCAGGTTCCTGTAACATTAAACTTCTTTTTCAAAAAATCAACTCCTTATAACAAGGTAACAAAATATATACCGATTAGATGTATAAATCATATAATTATTTTACCACATTAGTTATAGAATAATTACTAAACTGCAATAATTCAACAGCTTTACTTAACCTCAAAATTTATTATGTAACTTATTTACAATATTCTCATATATACTGTCTGGGACAAAGAAGTCACCTTCTCCTGTACCAAGAGCGATTTCTTTTCTGTAGATACCATGAAAATCTGTACCACCTGAAGGAATAAGCTTATATTTATCAATTATATATTGTGCAAATTCATTATCCTTTTCATCAAAAGCTGGATAATATCTTTCTATACCATCTAGACCTAAGGTTATTAAGCTCTTTATATGTTCCTCAATGTCATACTTATTATATCTACCAAAGCCTATTCTTTTATTATAATGAGCAAGAAATGAAAGTCCTCCACTTTTTCTTATTACCTCTAAGGTTTCTTCTATTTCTAAAAGTTCTCCTTTTCCATAGGGAATAGGGTCTAAATAGTCATGCCACACTTCCGGAACTGTATCACATATTTTATTTTCTACAAAGTATTTTGTTATAGCATGTCTATCTATGTATTTGCCTATAGCATATTTTTTTAAGTCTTCTATTTTAATTGAAATATTTTTCTTTTTTAGTATTTCCAATACTTCATCTATGCCTTCCTCTCTAGCAATTCTCATTTTGTTATAGCACCCTAAAAAGTATTCATTATTCGTATCTATACCAAGCCCTAAAATATGAAGAAGCCCCCCATCCCCATAGGCTGTGCTTATTTCTATACCTTTTAAAAATTTAACCTTGTACTTTTGTGCTTCCTCCTCGGCTTCCTTAAGACCCTCTATGCTGTCATGATCTGTGAGAGCTATTGCTTTTAAATTCTTTTCATGAGCCAATTTAATTATTTCCCTAGGGCTATTATAACCATCGGATACAAAAGAATGTACGTGTAAATCTATCATTTTCTAGTCCGCCTTATTTATAAATTTGATTTTATTTTACTCTCCATAGTAGATATCTTCAAGTGAAATAAAGACTTGTCAAAAATCATCTCCTTATAACAAAGTAACAAAAAATATTCTAGTTAATTGTTTAAATCATATAATCGTTTTACATATTTATATAATCCCTTTAAATACAAAAAACAAAATCGGAAAAGCTAACGCTGGCAACATATTTAATACTTTTACTTCCTTAATTTTTAAAATATTAATTCCAGAGCTTAATATTAAAATTCCACCCACAATAGAAACCTCTGTTATTAAGTCTTTTGAGAAAAAAGCTCCCGATAAAAAATAAGCTACTAAATATATGCTACCTTGCCAAGCAAGTAGAATAGGTGCTGCCAGTATCATTCCTATACCATAGGTTGACCCAAATACCATTGATGTTACAAAATCTAAGGTTGCATTGGTAAATAAAAATGAATTATCTCCATGAATTGCGCTCATTACTGGACCTAATATAGAAAGGGTTCCAACACAGTATAAAAGCACTCCAGTTGTCAGACCTTGTCCGAGGTTTGACTTTGATTTTTTACCTATAAGTCTTTGGATTTTTTCATCAATATTAAAAATCGAGCCAATTAAGCTACCTAATGCAAGACTTACAATAAATAAAACAGGATATTTACTGTTATTCATATTGCTAGCAATAGTCCTAATACCTAATGCCATAGCTGCAAATCCCATGGCATTAAAGAGTGCATCTTGATACTGCTCTTTAATGCCTTTTTTAAGGAAACATCCTATGATAGTTCCTATAATAATAGCTCCAACATTTACAAATGTTCCTAACATTAATCTCCACTCCTATACTTTTATAAGTGTACAGAAATAAGAATAAACCCTCTAGTAACATGAGAGTCAAATATAATTTTTTAGGCACTTACAATTGGTAATAGTATTTCCGTCACATATTTATCTTCCTCATTAGTAATACAATAATCAATTAGCGCTATCTCGATAGAATCTCCTGAAAGCTTATAGTTATGTTTTTTCATATATTCAAATAATCTTCTATAATAGCTTGCTGCTTCTCTATGGCTTCCCTTAAAACATATTCTTAAATATTTCCCTGATGGAAAAATATTTTCCGAAGTACTTATTTCCTCATCATTTTCTAAAACCATAAAAATTCCACAATATTTATCAAAGCTATTATTTCTCAAATCTGAAGCAGAAATAGATATTCCAATCTTTCCAAGAAAAACATGTTCAAATACCTTATGTTCTGCAATGAGCTTTGAAATTGAATATTCTATGTCATCACCTATAAAATAGTTATCTTTCAAATAAGCAATGCGCAACTTCGGAAGAAATACCTCTTCAATTAAATCTAAGGAATAAGTTTCTGCATCCTTAATTTGAGCTAATCTATTATTAATTTTACCCTCTATTCTCTCTAACCTTTTCCTTATCAATTTTTATTAGCTGTTTTTCCATTATATCAACTAAAGTATCTATTTTACGATAATTAAAATAATCAATTAACTTACTAATTGGAATTCCTAAATTCCTTAAGTACTTTATAGAATTCAATTTTTCAAATTGTGGCGTTGAATAATAACGATAATTGGTATTTTCATCTATATATTCAGGTTTCAAGAGTCCAATTTCATCATAATATCTCAGGGTTGGTATTTTTATATTGAAAAGCTTTGACATTTCTCCTATAGTATAATACTCCTTCATTAATAATCCCCCTTGTAACTATTGTAATTAGTATAACAAAACAATATATTTTTTTACATATAAATATTTTTTATGCTATAATTAATCAACCTTAATTTTGGAGGAAAACCTTATGAATACTCGCCAATTAGAATGCTTTATAGCTGTAGCTGAAAACTTAAGCTTTACAAAAGCCTCAGAAAAGATTTTTATTTCTCAAACTGCTGTCACTCAGCAAATACAAAAGCTAGAATTACAATTAAATGTGAAACTTTTTGAGCGTACGAACCGAAATGTGAAACTGACCACAGCTGGTGCTACTTTTCTGCATGAAGCTAAAGCTATTCTAGAGAGAGAAAAAGATGCTATTACAAAGACACAGCTTGCTGCTAATGGCTTTACCGGTAATCTTAGAATAGGCTGGATAAAAGGTTACGAAATGAGTAACTTTGTTGAATATATTCGAAATTTTCATTCCAAATTTCCAAATATTTCGCTAAGCTTCTCTCGACAAAATATGGGCGTACTTCATTCTATGCTTGAAAATGATGAATTAGATATAATATTTACTATTCGTTTTAATATAGAGCATTATGAAAATATAACCTTTAAAACCATAGATAGCTTTTCATTATATGCTGTTCTCGCACCTTTTCATCCTTTTGCTCATAAACTATCTATCAAACGCATTGATTTAAAAAACGATCCAGTTATTTTAGCTGAAAAATCAAAGGAAGACACAGATTTAAATAGGTTTATTATTAACCAATACGATGCAGCTGGTTTTATTCCTGAAAATATTTTAGCTACAGATGATCTAGAAACAATTTTATTTATGGTAGCAGTCGGTATGGGAACTGCTGTACTTCCTTCTTATGCAATATCACAATTTGGTAGTTGGGATCATTTAGTTACTATACCCCTTGAAGATGAGCACCCTGCTGAAATTATAGCGGCTTGGAGGAAAAACAATACAAACCCTTCATTAAATAAACTTATAGAAATGTTTAAATAAAAAAGAAAAAAGCTTTAGAAAATTTTATTTCCTAAAAGCTTCTTTTACTTTTTATTTATTCAGCAATTTTTTCATCTATTAAATAGTCATTTTCATTTTCAGAATATTTAAATGCTATAACCTGGGCAATCAAACATACTACTACCAATATCAATAAAAATATGAATCCATTGTCCGCACCAATTGCGGTTTTTATTTCATAAGAACTGCTGGATAAGCTCCCTTGTGAAGCTCCTAAAATTGCAGCAACAATAGAAGTTCCAACTGCTCCGGAAAATTGGAGCAACGTATTGAAAGCTGTATTTCCATCTGCTGATAGATTTCTTGGAAGCTGCTTTAAACCATTGGTCATTGTGTTTCCAAAAGACCATCCACAACCTATTCCATAAATAATATAACCTACTACAATCATTGCTGATGAAAGATTTTTACCAAATATAGCTAAAAAGGCAATGCTAACAACAAATAAAATTGCACCCATTATAATTGGCTTTTTAGCGCCAAGCTTATCGTACATAAGCCCACCAACTAAAGCCATAAATGCATTTAAAAATGCACCTGGTAGCATAAGCATTCCAGCATTCATAGAATTTAATCTATTAGTTATTTGAAGATAATTCGGTAAAATAAATGCTAATCCAAGTATAGATACATTTATTATAAAAAATGCTAGTAGATGTGCACTAAATGCTCTATTTTTAAAAATTTCCATACTTACTAATGGGTTATTTACTTTTAAACAATGTCTTATGAATAAAATCAAGCCAATAATACCTACTATAAAAAATGCTATTTCTCCTATTAAATTTGTTTTGATTGCCTCTAAATTTGAAAAGCCATATACAAGGCAAAAGAATGTAATCATCACAAGAAAAATACCTTTAGCATCTGTTGGTACCTTTTCTAAAGGTGTAACTTGTGAAATTGTTAAAAACCCTAGTAATATAACTATAATGATTATTGGTATCAAAAAAGCAAAAATTGCTCTCCAACCAAATGCTACATTGATGATGCCACCAAAGGTAGGTCCCACTGCTGGTGCCGCAGCTGTTACTAATGCACCAATCCCCATGAAAGCACCCGTTTTAGATGGTGGTATTTGAGTAAGTATAATAGAAAAGCCTACTGGTACGCAAAGTCCCATTGCAACACCTTGAATTAATCTTGCTAATAAAAGCATCGTAAAATTTGGCGATATTACTGCTAGAATTGTTCCTATTAAAAATATAATAGCTCCACATGTAAATATATTTTTTAGTTTAAATCTTTTATGAAAAAATGCTGTAAGTGGAGTTATCATAGCTACTACCAGGAGGTTTCCTGTTGTTAACCATTGAACTGTAGCTGTATCGATTTTAAATTCCTTTATCAATGTAGGAAACACAATATTTACTGCTGTTTCTGTTAAAAGTCCGCAAAATACAATTAGACATGCTGCAAATATAGAAATCAGTACTTTACTGCTTACTTTTTCATTTTCTTTATTCATTTATTTACCTTCCTTTTGCTTAATCATAAAGTTTTATAATAATTTCTTCACTAGTGATAATTAAAACTTATAATTATATTTACAAGTTTAATTATATCATAAGCTTTTTTAAGGTATAATCGAAAAAACTTGTTACAATGATTTGTTTTACTTATAAATGCAAAGAAACTGTCATCAAGCCTATTTTACTTGATGACAGTTTCTTTGCATTTATTAAGTAAACTTCTCTTTCTAGAAATACTTTAAGCTTAACTTATAGTTTTTCATTGAAAAAAAATCTCTTCCCTTTAAAATCTTATTTTTTCTTTCTTAATTTCTCTAAGTTATTATCTAGCATCTTTTCAACTGCGTATGCAAACCCTTCTTCTTTATTGCTTTTTGTAATATATTTTGAAACTTCCTTGATTTTTTCCATAGCATTTCCCATTGCAACCGTAGCTCCAAAATCCATTTTTAGCATAGAATAGTCATTCATGCTGTCTCCAAGCACCATAACTTCCTCCATTGAAAATCCAAGTTCTTCTATATACTCCCTTAAGGCTATGCCTTTCTGTGCATTAATATGAGTAAGTTCTAAATTAGATGCAAAAGATGATGCAGATACAATCCCTTCAATATCTGAAAGTGCACTATCCATCTCATGGATTATAGATTCATCGAAAGCAAAAATGAAAATTTTATATATTGGTATATTATTTAATTTCAATTCTTTCAAATCACTAATAACCTTAATTCCAGATAACATATTTTGAAATCTAGGTGAAGCTTCAATCTCAGAAAGGCTTCCAATATCAAAAAAGCTACTGGCCTCTAAAAGTAAACTTTTCTTTATTTCTTCTTCATTTCCAAGCATATAATCGTAATCATTAGAACAAAATCTCACTGCTATAGGAAACTTTTTAATCCTATCTAAAATATCTTGAAACTTAGAAGCATCCATTTCAATTTGTTTCAATATTTTAGCATCTTGATTTCTAACCTCAGCTCCACTAGACACTATATAATCACATTTTATATCATATTTTTCCAAGGTCTTCATTGCCGACAAATAATGCCTGCCAGTAGAAATCATAAATCTTATATTATTTTCGTATAATTTTTTAATTGCTACTATCGAGCGCTCTGTTATTTCATGCTTTTCATTTAACAAAGTTCCATCCATATCAGTTACTACTACTTTTATCATATTAATATTACCTCATAAATCATAAAATTATACTTTAATTATAAATCAACAAGGTAAATTTAAAAAGTAGTATCCCTTATATTATTTTTATTTAACCTTTATCTTAGCTGTTACAGACATTCCTGGTATAAAATTATTTGTAGAAGAATCAAAATCTATTTTAATAGGCACACGTTGGCTTACCTTTGTATAATTTCCAGAGTTATCTGTTGTGTTAAATAGACTAAAGGTGGACGCTGTCGCTAAACCTAGCTGACTTACTTTACCTGTAAAAGTAGTGCCTGGGAATGCATCAACACTCAAATCAACACTTTGTCCCAATTTAACCTTTTCAAGATCACCTTCCAATACGTATGCTGTAACTTGGAGCTTAGACATATCAACTAAAGAAATTGCTCCAGAGCCTGCTGCAATGGTATCACCTACATGAATATTTACTTGTGCTACTGAACCATCCATTGGAGCTTTAACTGTTGTGTTATCTAAACCTAATTTAACCAAATCATATGCTGCTTGTGCTTCCTTAACTTGATCTTCTGCAATAGCTATATCCTTATTTGATGCACCTGCATTTGTAAGTTTAAGTTGACTATTTGCTCCATTTATACTAGCCTGTGCTGCATTTATTTGTGCATTTGATGCGTTTATTTGTCCCTGTAACTGTTGAATTTGGTTTTCAAGCTGTTGTTTTGCCGAAAACATTTGCTCTATAGCTTGTGCTTTAACAGTATATTGTCCATCAGAAATCTGTCCAGCTGCCTTAGCTGCATCTAACTGACCTAAAGCATAACTAGCATCATACTGTCCTGTTTTTGGATTTTTTGTACTATCCATTTGAGATAGTAAAGTATTGTATTGAGACTGTAAACTATTTAAAGTATTTTGTAAATTTGTTTTTGTAGTATTAGCTCCATTCAAACCTGCTGTTGCAGCATCTACTGCTGCTTGCGCTGCTGATATTTGCTCACTTCTTGCTCCTCCCTCAACTTTATCAAGGGAAGCTTTAGCAACATCAAGAGCAGCTTGTGCTTGATTTAATTGTGCTTGTGCTTGATCAGTTTCAAGAGTGAAAAGTACGTCACCTTTTTTAACCTTATCTCCTTCTTTAACCATAACTTGTGCAACTCTTCCTGGCACTAAGGAACTAGCACTTATTATATCTCCAGTTACATTGGCATCATCCGTTGATACGTATGTAATACTATTATAATACATGTACCCTCCAACCGCTGCAAATACTACTAATATAACCGCTATTACTGATATAAAAATCTTTTTACTTGATTTCTTATTTCCTTTTTCCATTAGTTTTCCTCCTTATTCTCCGATAAAATTTTCTGATTTTTCTCCTTCAGGTGCAGCTGCTTTCTTTATAAAGAAGGCTACTGGAATACCAAACAGGCATATAAATGACGAAACTAAAAGGGCATCATTTATACCACCAACTGCAGCCATTTTCACAAGCTGAGTATATATTTGCATAAATATTCCACTTTTCACTGCTGACAAACTCATTCCGTTTTTTATAGCTAATGCTGCAAAGTTATTTTGTGCTGCTACAACTGTTGGGGAAGTCAAATTTACTGCCTCACTTAATCTTTCTGTATGGAACACTTCTCTATTTTGAAAAATTGTAGTTAAAACAGCAATACCTAAGGAAGCACTTACCTGTCTGAGAGTGTTATTAAGTGCAGTAGCTCTTCCAGATTGATCTCTTGGAATTGAATTCATCCCATTAGTTTGCACAGGCATCATTGACATACCCATTCCTAGTCCTCTAACCATCATTATTAAAAGTATTACTGTATATGAGGTTTCTAGAGTTAGTTTACTTAACATAAAAGATGCTCCAGACAAAATTGCTAGTCCTATAATTGTAAGCCACTTAGCTCCAAATTTATCAAATAATTTACCACTTATAGGCATCATTATTCCTGTTACTATAGCCATTGGCAGTGATAACAGTCCAGATTCCATAGGTGTATATCCTCTTATATTCTGCATATATATTGGTATTAAAAATAAGGCTCCATACATTCCTATTGTTGTTATTGTAGAAACTACAAGACTTATTGAAAACGAGCCATTTTTTAAAACTCTCAAATCTAGAAGTGGCTGTTCATAGGTTAACTCTTGGTATATAAAACAAACTATAGATAAAATTGAAATTGCAAATAGAACAATCTCATATGTTGATGTCCATCCTTTTGAATTACCTTGATCTAGTGCTAACAATAAAGTGAATAATCCAATTGCACTTGTTATAGCTCCTATGAAATCGAATTTTTTATTCTCATGGATTTCAGTTTCCTTTAACAGAAGTATAGCCAATGTAGTTCCAATTATTCCCACAGGAACATTTATAGTAAATATTAATCTCCAATCTAAATATTGTACAATATAACCGCTTAACGTAGGTCCAATTGCTGGTGCTGCCATAGCAGATATTCCCCATACACCGAGAGCAACTCCTCTTTTTTCTATAGGTACAATCATGAAAATCATCGCCATACCAACAGGCATTATCATTCCACCGCCAATGGCTTGTACTACTCTAGCTGCAATCATAGTTTGAGTACTTACAGAGAGACCACAAAGTGCAGATCCTGCAGTAAAAATTATTAATGACATAATATAAAGCCTTTTTATTCCAAAACGGTCTCCTAGATATCCTGTAAGAGGAATAACAATACTCATAGTAAGCATATATCCCGTTACTACCCATTCGATTTGATCTGTAGATGCACCAAATACTGTCATCATTTTGGGGATTGCAACATTTACTATACTAGAATCTAGTATGGACATAAATGTTCCAACAATAACAACACTAAGTGCCATCCACATATATCTTTCTTCATGCTTATCCATTTCACACATCCTTTCTAATTGTTTTTTAGGAAATATAATGATTTTAACTAACTATTTAGTTAATAAAATGGTGCAGTGGTCATAATTACATTTTTAATTATTTTTTTAATGAATTAAAAAAGCCAACTTGATGCTTAATAAAAGTTTTTATAAATACATCTTTTGCTTTTTCTTTGTCTACTCCTACAATATCAAACCAATCATCTGCAAAAGTTGAATATCCTAGCAACGGAATTGTAATATAGAAAAACCTATTAATAAGTATTTGAATAGTTTCTTCTTCTGTTAAGTCTCTCTTCTTTAATTCTTCTTTTCTGCTTTGAAATATTGGCAATACAGTAGATAATAATGAACTTTCCTTAAAGCCTGATTTCATGTAGTCCATAAAAATAATTCTTATAAGATCTTTTTTATCCTCTAAAAACTTTTCTATTTTTCCAAAATATTTTTGGACTTCATCTATTTTTTCCCAATTAATTTCATTTTTTATTTCTGCCTTAAATTCATCGCAATCTTTAAGATAAATTTTTATTATTTCAGCAAATAAATTTTCTTTACTATCGTAATAATAATATATCATAGCCTTGTTTACCTTTGCTTTTGCAGCAATTTCATCAACTCTAGCTCCACCAAAACCTTTTTCTGAAAAGATTTCTATTGCAGCATCAGTAATTTTTTGCTTTGTTATATATGCCTTATCTTTTTCAGTCATATTTCCACCACCTTATTAACTAACCGTTTAGTTAATAATATCATCTTGTACAATTTAATTCAATATATTTTTCAAATTACAGCAAATTTTTATTATTATCTTGACAACTAAACTTATTAATGACTATAGTTTTTATAGAAATTGTTCACTAGGAGGTGAGAAAATTGCTGGAAATGCTTAAAAACTGCAAACTTTGTCCTAGAAATTGTAATGTAAATAGATTAAAAGGCCAGCTTGGTTTCTGTAAATCTAGTCATAACATTAGTTTAGCTAAGGTTTCTCTCCACCAATGGGAAGAACCTTGTATTTCTGGTGCAAATGGTTCTGGTACAGTGTTTTTTTCAAACTGCAATTTAAATTGTGTATTTTGCCAAAACTACAAAATAAGTCAAGAACATTTCGGAATAGAAATAACTATAGAAAGACTTGCTGAAATTTTTATAGAACAGGAAAAAAGAGGGGCTCATAACATCAACTTAGTTAATCCTACTCACTACGTACCACAAATTATTGAAGCCATTAAAATTTCACGAAATTGTGGTCTTACTATTCCTATTTTATATAATAGCAATGCTTATGAAAATGTAGATACTATAAAAGCTTTAAACGGCTATATAGATATATACCTTCCAGACTTTAAATACTTTAATGACAAATATGCTGTAACCTATTCCAACGCTAAAAACTATTTTGAAGTAGCTAAAAATTCAATTTCTGAAATGGTAAAACAGTGTCCAGAGACAATTATGAGTGACGATAGTCTTATTTTAAAAGGAGTAATTATTCGTCATTTAATGCTGCCTGGATTACTTTTTGATTCTAAGAAAATAGTAGATTATATATTTAGAAGCTTCGGTGACTCCGTTTATTTAAGCCTAATGAATCAATACACTCCATTCTATGATTGTGCTAAATATCCAGAAATAAACAAACCTATTAATTCTAAACATTATGATAGTTTAATTGCTTATTGCTTAAATTTGGGTGTAAAAAAAGGATTTATTCAAGAAGAAGGAACGGTTAAGGAAAGTTTTATTCCCGATTTCAATTTGGATGGCATAAATTAGGTGCCTGACCCCAAAGTACCTGACCCCTTAGGGGTCAGGTACTTTGGGGTCAGGCACCAACTATTATATTTTGTATTTTTTCAAATCATTTCTGAAGCCTTCTGATAATATCTTAAATTGATCAATATTTTCTGTTAGGCTCTTTATTTCATTTGTATAAGTTATTACACTTGCGCTTACTTCTTGTGAAGATGCAGAATTTTCTTCTGCTATTGCCGCTAATGATTCTATATTTTCATATACTCCAACCATAGCTTCTGCCTGTTTCTCTAGTTTTTCTATAGTTTTAATCATTGCTGCTGATACTGAAACAGCTGATTCTTTAGCTTCATAGCTAACATTTCTAACATCATTTAAGCTGCCAATTTCACCTTGTAAAACTGAATACTGAACTTCTATCTTGTCCACTAAAAGATCAATATCATTTACGAAAAGTTTTAAATTGTTATTAATTTCTTCTACAGCTGATTGAGTTTGTTCTGCTAATTGCCTTACTTCTTCCGCAACTACGCTAAAGCCTTTTCCAGCTTCACCAGCACGAGCTGCTTCGATAGATGCATTTAATGCAAGTAAATTTGTCTGTTCTGAAATCGCTGATACAATGGAAACTATATTTGTAATATCTTTTGCTTTATTACCAAGATCCATGCCTTTATCTTTAACTTCTTGGAATTTTTCCAAGCTATTTAATATATTTTTTCCTGTTGTTTCTACACTTTCATAACTTTTTTTGATTTTATCTATAGATTGCTCTAATTGTTCTTTATTTTCATTTTCTCTATCAACTACAGCTTTCAAATCATCTACATTACTATTTAATACAGCTGAAGCTTCTTGAGTGTTTGTAGCTTGGTCAACAGATGTACCTGCTAATTGTTCCATTACTTGCGATATTTCAACTGAAGTATTACTCATTGTTTCTGATATTTCTGCTACCTTTCCAAGGAAAGTGTTCATTTCATCAGTAACACCTTTAAATCCAACAAAATCTGCAGAAACAACTTTTTTCTGTTCAATCAAGTCGTTGAAAATATCTTCAAAAAAGTCTCCAGTGTCTATACTGCTATTTATTACATAATTAGTTTGCTTCATTGAAGCTATTTCCTCACGAATAAATTTTTTTGGACTTAATAAAGCTTCAGTTAAAACAGCTGATATTACACTAGGAATTGCTGCTGCTATAAGTTCCTTTACTATTTGTGAAGTTCCACCAAATAGTGGAATAAACACCACTAAGGATATAATGAAAGTTACAATTGAAGCTTTAATCCCTATACTTTTTATAAACCCAAAAGATAATAATTTATTTAAAAAATATTTCTTTTTATAATAAATATCCTTTTCAAACTTAAGCTTTAAAGTTACTGAGTTATCTGTTCGTTTTAACTCTTCAATGTCAACTTTTTCTTTGAAAAACTCTGCTCCACCTTTTAATAATCCAAATAGATAACCAAACATACCTCTGTTTGAATGATAAGTAAATATAGCTTCCCTATTTGAAATAGGTTCTATCTTTACAAGTGGTGGATTCGCACCTTTAAATTTTTTTGTCATTACAACATGAATATCAAAAAGAGACCTTAAGAAGGAATAAAAATTTTCATGATCAAAAAAAGCTTGAAAATCATGATAAAAAGATAAAATATTATCTTTACCTATTATTTCCCAAAGTTCAACTGTATCCATTTTTAGTTCATTTGACATAAACTTAACGAATTCTTTTACATCTTCATCTTTTACATCTTCTAACGGCGTAAAAATTTTGCTTTTGCTAAAGCCCACATGTTCTAGAGCCCCATTTACAAGTTCATCTCCATATAGCTTTCTGCAAGTTTTTACCCAAGTTCCAACTACTGTTCCTTTCAAGACTTGCACCCCCGAATCGATAAATTAATTTATATTATTTTTTACTAAATATAATGCTTTCTTATATATCACTTTACAGTATACTTTATCATAATTCAATTTCAATTTTTGTTAATTTTGCGATAAATTTTATTTCTTTTAAATTAACAGTTTCTGTTCTTAAACTTCTTTCATTGCTAATTAAAAGAACTTTATTATTATCTAATTTTTTAATTTGTCTTAAAAGCCTCTCTCCATTATGTTCAATTATGCAAATATCGTTATTTGCTGCTTCTTGAACAAAGTGAGCAAAAGCGATATCCCCTTTTTCTATTCGAAAACCTTGTAAATCATCACTATCTATTTTAAGAAAAAATACTTTATCTTGTGCAAAGCCTTCTATTTTATTTGAAATAACAGGGAGCTGTCTTAAGCCTACTGGCTTTTTTAAATCTATTGTATATATAGGAACATTTTTCAAAATGGAACTTAGTGCATTGTCCCATACTAAATTTACATCTTCCTTTTTTTGTGTATTGTTTCTTCTTTGATTTTCGTAGATTGGTTCTTTAATTTCTTTAATGTCTTCACTATAGGAATTATTATCTACATCTTTTCCAAACACTTTAGTCATTCTATTTATTAAGCTTTCATTTACAACTTTTCTTCCTGTCTCAATTTCATTAATAAAGCTTTCAGCAACTCCAAGTTTCTTTGCTAATGCTTTTTGAGTCATGTTAGCTTCAAGCCTTAACTGTTTGATTCTTTCTCCAATTCTATTCATAGCCATCATTACCTTCTGCGTTTGTTATTAAACTTCCTTTCTTCTAATAAATGTTCTAAAAGTTCTGTAAACGTCCAATTAATCGAAGTCTTAGTGACAACAGCAAAAATTATATTGTCAGTTATTTCACTTTTAAAAAACTTAATGCAGCTTTCTAGCTCACTATCTTCTAAATTATTGAATAATACAACCTTTTCTTTTACTATCTTTGCATTTTCTGTAGCTAAATTTATTCCTTTAATTATACTTTCAATTTTCATATTAGCTAATCGGTTATCTATTATTTTATTCTTAGGTAAATTATGTTTTTCTGAAATTTCATTTATCTTTTCAATTTCATTCTCCTCAAAACCATAGAGCATTACTAATTTATTATTACTAAGTACCATTTGCATCACCCCCACCCAGTTTAAAGTATATTACATTTTTACAGGTTCGCTGTACTCTTCTCCAAAAGTATCCACTGTAACGCTTTCGATTAATTGCTCTTCCATTGGTCTATCGTTATAATCTGTTTTTTCTTCTGCTATATTTAATGCAACTTCTATACCTTCCACTACTTTACCAAATGCTGCATATTGGTCATCAAGATGAGGTGCATCTGCTACCATTATGAAAAATTGGCTTCCTGCAGAATCAAAATTCATAGCTCTAG
Source organism: Bacillota bacterium (assembly GCA_021781655.1). Taxonomy (GTDB): domain Bacteria; phylum Bacillota; class Clostridia; order Clostridiales; family Clostridiaceae; genus JAJXWJ01. The sequence continues at coordinate 14,989 of JAJXWJ010000008.1, forward strand.
CCATCGATAAAACACCTAAAGTATGTTTTAAATCATTATCTACACCGTTTCTTTTAAATTCACCTTTTATAGAATATCCAGGGTTTCCTGTTCCTGTCCCTTCTGGGCATCCTCCTTGAATCATAAATCCTTTGATTACTCTATGAAATATTAGTCCATCATAAAATTTATTATTTATAAGGCTTATAAAATTATTAACTGTATTCGGAGCTTTATCTGGATATAATTCAGCCTTCATTATTTCTCCGTTTTTCATTTTTATTGTAACTATTGGGTTCATAAAAACTCTCCTTTAATATCATATTATACTTATTATACAATAATTTTTACAAAATAATAAGTATTAATTAGCATATATTTTTATAGGTTTAGCAATTTATAACTCAATTTTTCTTTTGTTTTTAAAGAATTATATATTACTATTTCTCCATCTTTATTATTGTCTTTAAGCATATTTTTTAAACCTAATTGTCTTTTTAACTGATTAACAGTACCTAAACTTCCGTCTATAACAAAGGCATCTCTTGCAATGTTTTGCACTGCTTCTCTTACAAAAGGGTAATGAGTGCAGCCAAGAACTACTGCTCCTATTTTTCCGTTTGCTTCGCTTAATTTTTCTTTTAAATAATCATCTACTTCTTTACCACTAAGTTTTCCACTCTCTACAAATTGAACTAGTTGTGGACACGCAATTGGAACGAATTCTGCTTTATCGATATATTTATTCATTAATCTATTAAACTTCTGTTCTGCCAAGGTCATTGGAGTTGCCATTATTACTATTTTGCCACCTTTATTTTGTTCTACCGCTGGCTTTATAGCCGGCTCTATACCGATTATCGGTATTCCTTTGTATTTTTGTCTTAGTTCCTTAATAGCAACGCTGGTAGCTGTATTACAAGCAACGACTATTGCCTTAACATTTTTACCTACCAAAAATTGTGCAGCTTTAAGGGTAAGGTTTTGAATTTCTTCATAACTTTTTGTTCCATAAGGTGCATTTTTAGAATCTCCAAAATATATAAAATCCTCACTTTTAAGAACCTTTACTGCTTCACGTAGAACACTTATACCACCTACTCCAGAATCAAAAAAGCCAATAGGTCTATCATTTATTTCCACATTACCACCTCAGGATTTTACATATTCTTTGATTTATCTGTACAAACATTTATAGCTTCAATAACAGTTCCCCTGAAATTGTTTTTTTCCAAAGAATATACTGCTTCAATTGTTGTGCCGCCTGGTGATGAAACTTCATCCTTAAGCTTGCCTGGGTGTTTGCCGGTTTCTAACACCATCTTTGCTGAGCCAAGTACTGCTTGGGCTGCAAACTTATATGCTTTATCCCTTGGCATACCTTGAAGTACAGCACCGTCAGCCATAGCTTCTATAAACATATAAACATATGCTGGTGAAGATCCGCTTACTGCTGTTACTGCATCCATTAATTTTTCATCTATAACTTCAGCCTTACCAAAGGAATTAAAAATTTTTACTACTTCTTCTAATTCCTCGTCACATACATTTTCATTTATTGAAATAGCACTCATACCTTCATTAACTAATGCAGGCGTGTTTGGCATAACTCTTACAAGCTTCACCTCATTTTTGAAACTTACTGATAGTTTCTCAAGCTTTTGACCTGCAGCTATAGAAATTATTACTGTACTAGGCTTAATAAAATCCTTTATTTTTTCAATAACAGACATTATAATATTGGGTTTCACAGAAAGTATAATAATATCTGCAAAATTTACAACCTGTAAATTATCAGTTGTAGTCCTAATTCCGTATTTTTCCTGAACTTCTTTTAGGGAACTATCTGATGGATCACTAACCATTACATTATTAGGATCATACAGTTTAGAATTAACTATTCCACCTATCATAGCCTTTCCCATATTTCCACAACCGATAAAACCTAAATTTTTACTCAAGAAAATTCCTCCTCTATAAACTTATTAGCATAGCTAACAATATGTATCTTATAAAAATTGAAAATTATTTATATTATGATATAATTGACCTTGTTATTAATTATATACTTATTTTATGTAATATAATAGTGGATTTGTACATATTATTAAAGGGGATTATCAAATGAATACTCGAAGCAAATATTTTGAAAACGCAAAAAGAATAGTCGTAAAGGTTGGAACTTCTACCCTTACTCACGAAAGCGGGCTTTTAAACTTTGAAAGAATAGAAAAAATAGCTAGACAGCTATCAGACCTACATAATCAAAACAAAGAAGTTATACTTGTAACTTCCGGTGCCATAGGTGTTGGTGCTACAAAATTAGCCTTAAAGAAAAGTCCTAAAACTATTCCTGAAAAGCAAGCAGCGGCAGCAATTGGTCAAGGATTACTCCTTCACATATATGAAAAGTTTTTCTCTGAATATGGTCAAATTATAGCTCAAATTCTTTTAACTAAAGATGACATAAATCATAAGGTTAGATATTCCAATGCTCATAATACCTTTAATGAGCTTTTAAGACAGGGGGTTATTCCCATTGTTAATGAAAATGATGCAATTGCTACCCATGAAATAAAATTTGGTGACAATGATACTTTATCTGCTTTAGTTGCCAAATTAGTTGATGCTGATTTACTCATTCTTCTTTCAGATATCGATGGTTTATATGACTGTGACCCAAGAAAAAATCCAAATGCTAAGCTTACCTCTTTAGTTAAAGAAATAACTGAAGATATAGAAGATTGTGCTGGTGATGCAGGTTCAAAGCTTGGAACTGGCGGCATGAATACTAAAATAAAAGCTGCAAAAATAGCAGTTGACGCTGGCGTTTCAATGGTCATAGCTAATGGTGCTTCTGAAAATATTATAAAAGATATTATATCTGGAAAAGAAATGGGAACCCTTTTTTTAGCACAAAAAAATTAAGAATGAAAAATTCATTCTTAATTTTTTTTGTGCACTAAAACTCTGCTGAGCCTGTAGTTCTTGGAAAGGGTATTACATCCCTGATATTAGATACCCCTGTTATATACATAATTATTCTTTCAAATCCAAGTCCAAAACCAGCATGTTTTGTTTCTCCATACTTCCTTAATTCTAAATACCACCAGTAGTCTTCCTTATTTAGTCCTAACTCATTCATTCTATTTTCTAAAACTTTAAGTCTTTCTTCTCTTTGACTACCACCTATTATTTCTCCTACACCAGGAACTAAAAGGTCTGTAGCCGCAACAGTTTTTCCATCATCATTAAGTCGCATGTAGAACGCCTTGATTTCTTTAGGGTAATCTGTAACAAATACTGGTTTCTTAAATATTTTTTCTGTTAAATATCTCTCATGTTCCGTTTGAAGATCTACTCCCCATTTTACTGGATATTCAAACTTCTCACCACACTTTATAAGTGTATCCACCGCTTCTGTATATGTTATCCTTGCAAAATCTGAATTTACTACGTTATTTAATCTATTTAACAACTCTTTATCAATAAAGCTATTGAAAAATTCCATTTCTTCTGGTGCATTCTCTAAAACATAGTTGATCACGTACTTTACCATTTCTTCAGCAAGTTCCATATCATCTTCTAAATCAGCAAAAGCAATTTCTGGCTCAATCATCCAAAATTCTGCTGCATGACGTGCTGTATTAGAGTTCTCTGCTCTAAAGGTCGGTCCAAAGGTATATACATTTCTAAAAGCTAATGCAAAACTTTCTGCTGAAAGCTGACCACTAACTGTAAGATTAGTTTCTTTTCCAAAAAAATCCTTGCTGTAGTCTATTTTACCTTCTTCGTCTAATGGTATATTTTTCATGTCTAGAGTAGTTAATCTAAACATTTCTCCTGCGCCTTCACAATCGCTTCCTGTTATAATAGGTGTATGTGTATATACAAAGTCTTTGTCTTGAAAAAATTTATGTATAGCAAAGGCTGCTAAGGATCTAACTCTAAATACTGCTGAAAAGGTATTACTTCTAGGTCTTAAATGTGCAATTGTCCTTAAAAACTCTAAGGAGTGTCTCTTCTTTTGAAGGGGATAATCGATATTTGAATTTCCTTCAATTGTTATTTTAGTAGCACTAATTTCAAAAGCTTGTTTAGCACTTGGCGTTAAAACTAACTTCCCTTCTACAGTTATAGATGAGCTTATAGTTATTTTAGAAAGCTCCTTAAAATTTTCCAAATTACTATCAAAAACGACTTGAACATTTTTAAAAAAACTTCCATCATTAACTTCTATAAATCCAAAAGCATTAGAAGCTCTAACTGTTCTTACCCAACCAGAAATCTTAATTTCCTTCTCTTTAAATTTCTCAGTTTCTTTAAATAGCTTTCTAAGCAATACGTAATCCATATAAGTCCTCCTCTTTTATACTAATTATGAGAAGAAAACCTTTCAACCTCTTCTGCGATAAGAAGCTGAAGTACATAATATATTTTTATCAATAATACAAATAATTTATGTAATCTAATCTAGTGCATTTTATAATATTGCTAATTATTCACAGAATTTTCGTCTCAGAATTATAATATTAATATTATTATCTTTAAAAAATTATAATATTAATACCCCTCTATGTCAACAAAGAATGCATGTTTAATTTGTTCATTTACACTAAGAGCTAGTCTTCTCTGTACTTTATATTTCCTTATTTTACCCCATATTGCTCATAATATTCTTCTATTTTATTTTTCATCTCATCATCTATTACAACTTTACCATTTACTTCTCTATTATATAAATAAGAAATTACTTCTTCCATAGTGACAATTGCAGATGTTTTAAAATTAAATTTATCTTTTATCTCTGTAAGTGCTGTTTGTGAGCCCTGTCCTCTTTCCATTCTATTAACGGAAATAATAAGACCAACTACATTAACTTCACCTTGGGCCTTTAAAATAGGCATAGTTTCATAAATCGATGTACCTGCTGTAGTAACATCTTCAATTATTAAAACCCTACTTCCATCACCTAGCTTTCCACCTAGTAGTATTCCTTTATCTCCATGATCTTTAAGTTCCTTTCTATTGGAACAATATGCAACATCTAAATCATATAAATCATTCAAAGATATAGCTGTTGCTACGCTTAATGGTATACCTTTATACGCAGGACCGAAAAGTACATCTATTTCTGTACCAAAATTTTCATTTATTGCTTTTGCATAAAATTCACCTAATTTTTTAAGCTGTCTTCCTGTTTTATAGTTTCCTGTATTAATAAAAAAAGGTGTTTTTCTTCCACTTTTTGTTACAAAATCACCAAAGGTAAGTACATTGCACTCTACCATAAAATCAATAAAATCCTTTTTATATTGTTCCATATGATTGCACTCCTTATTATTTTTTATAATTTCACGACAATTATACTACAAATATAAATATGTAGCAAAGAAGTACAAAAAAATATTTGGTTTCTATCATTAATAGTATATAATATTGTTATAATTAGCTTAGGTGGTGTGATATGAGTAATATAGAAAATGGAGCGAATGAAAACGTTCTAGCTATTGAAGTTGCTGATTTAAAAAAACAATTGTCTGAAGTTGTAAGTCTATACAATGAAGAACGAAAATATAACAACGACTTAAAATCATCTCAACTAAAACTGGTATCTAAAAACTGGGAAAAGATGGCTGATGAAAACCAAATAAAAATGCAGGATATGGCAAATGAATATTCTACTAAATTTGCAAAATTTCAAAATAAGACTGAATCTGATCTGCTTTCATTTAATAAGAACATTAATACAAAGATTGATGATTTAGAAAGTAAAATTGAAAACATAGAAGTTAGACTTTTAGCTATGGAAGTAACTCCTGATAAGGATTCTTTTAGTGCTAATAACTTAAATAAGGACACTCTCGACCCTGCTGTTCAAACTATTATAATTTGTATTTTATCTTTGATTTTATCTATTATTATTAATATTATATTAGGGATAACTTTAATTCCACATCTTGTCAAGTAAGTACAAGCCAAAATGTGTTAACCAAAAAAATAATGTATCATATATTATTATTATATATTAATTACCGGGAGATATAATAAATGTGTGGTATTTCTGGTTTGGTTAACTTTAAAGATAACCTTTTATACAAAAAATATATTATCGAAAAGATGACAAATACGCTAAAAAAAAGAGGTCCTGATGATGAAGGCTATTATTTTTCAAAGCATACTCTTTTAGGACATAGAAGGCTAGTTGTTGTAGACCCTACTGGCGGAGGTCAGCCGATGATTAAAAATGTGGCTGGTAATAAGTTTGTTATTGTTTATAATGGCGAATTATATAATACAGACGAACTTAAGGCTACTTTAATAAATGAAGGCTATGAATTTGAATCTTACTCTGATACAGAGGTACTTTTAACCTCTTATATACACTGGGGATATAAATGCACAATGCATATAAATGGTATTTATGCTTTTTGCATTTGGGATGAAAATAACAAAAATTTATTTTTAGCTCGTGATCCACTTGGCGTCAAACCATTATTTTATAGTATAATTGGTGACAATTTTATTTTTGGCTCAGAAATCAAAACTATTTTAGCCCATCCATCAGTAAAACCTATTATTACAGAAGAAGGGCTAACTGAAATATTTGGTCTTGGACCTGCACGTGCACTAGGTAGCGGAATATTTAAAAATATAAAAGAACTCCCACCTGCACACTTAGGTATATTAACTCCATATAGCTTTTCCTTGCAGGAATTTTGGAAGCTTAAAGCTAAAGAACATACAGAAACCTTAGATGAAACTGCAGAGCATTTAAAAAGTTTATTAACTGATGCAGTTAAAAGACAGCTTGTAGCCGATGTACCCTTATGCACTTTCCTTTCTGGTGGTTTGGATTCTAGTGCAATTTCTGCTATAGCAGCTACTGAATTTAAAAATAAAGGTGAAATTTTAGACACTTATTCAATAGATTATGTGGATAACGACAAATACTTTACTGAAAGCGTTTTTCAACCAAATTCGGATAGTAAGTGGGTCAAAAAAATGCAAGCCTTCATTAATAGCAATCACATAAACGTTGTTAATGATAACGTTACTTTGGCAACATCATTAGTCGATGCAGTAATAGCAAATGACTTACCTGGTATGGCAGATATAGATTCTTCACTATTTTTATTTTGTAAAGAAGTGCGTAAAAATCATACTGTTGCACTCTCTGGTGAGTGTGCATATTAGTTGATTCAATAATCTAAAGTCAGACTCTCAATATTTACTTTTAGAATAAACTCTAAAGTGTTATCATGATATACTAGTATTTTATCTAAAATACGCTCTAAATCACCTCTATTTGGTGCCTCCAAACTAATAATTCTATCAAATATTTCTATATTACTTTTAATCCTGTTATCTATGTTATTGATTTTCTTTAGTTCTTCTATATTCCTTTTTAAACTTGAAATCTTTTTTGCCTTTTCCAAAATCATATTTTCATAGGTGCTCTCTATTATTTCTTTTTCACCATCACCTTTTACTTTTTCTATATCTTTTATTTTCTGAATAAAAGATAGCTTTAACTGTTCTTCTTCAATTTTTAGTCTTGCTTCAAAATTACCTAAACTATTTCTAATCCTTTTTTTCTTTTTTTCTATTTTAATATTATTTATGCAATCTTCGTATTTATCTCTGATTTCTTTTAAAAACTCTTTCAAATAAAATACAATCTGAGCTTCTTCTATTGTATGATTTGAGCAACTTTTTTTGCCATATTTAATATAATTTGTGCAATTATACGCATTTATATTGTTTATCCTTCTTCTAATTTGTATTCCAGATAAACATTTTCCACAATCACCGCACCTTATAAATCCTGTAAAGTAATAATTATATTTAGCCATTGATTCTCTACATGATTTATCTGCTCTTTTCGCATTAATTTCTTGTGCTAATTTAAAGTCTTCTTTTGAAATTATTGCTTCATGATTATTGGGAAACTTCAACTGCTTACACTTTTCAATGTTTTTTTGTTTACCTTTAATTCCTTCTGCTTGCCTTTTTCTTGTAGTCAATGTCCCAATATATATATCATCAGAAATAATTCTATATATCATATGTGTTTGCCATTTAGTTGATGATTTATTTTTAAATACCCTGCCGTTATTCATATGCCTTTGCCTTATATGCTCACTAGGCGTCGGATAATACTTTAAATCAAGAATATCACAAATTCTTTTATAACCCATTCCTTTTAAATATGATTCAAATATCAATTCAATTACAGGTCTTATATCTTCATCAACAACAAGTTGAAATTTTGATTTTTCTCCCTCTAAAACTTTAATTTTATTATAACCATAATGATTACCCATAATAAGCTTTCCTAATTCCTGTTGCATATGCATATTTGCTCTAATCTTTCTAGATATATCTTTAACATAAAAATCGTTATACCATGTTTTAATACCTAAAAAATTATCATCATCGCTTGAAACGTCTAGACCACCACTTTTTTCTGTAATTAATATTAATCTTATCCCTGCCTCTTTTATTTCATCAAATAAAACTAATACCTGTCCATTTTTTCTACCTAACCTTGAAGCATCTTTTGCAAGTATCACATTTATATTCCTATTTTTAACCTCATTAAGCATCTCTTTTAAAGCTGGTCTATCAAAAGTATATCCGCTATAATTATCATCTATATACATTTTAGATACAATAAAACTATTTTCTTTTGCAAATTTCTTTATAATATCTTGCTGTGTTATTATCGTTTCTCCATTCTCTCCATCTTCATTTCTTGAAACTCTCACATATCCAACTACATTCAAATTATCCCATCCTACAAAATTTATGGTGAATTACTTTCTACTTTCTATAATATTAGTTAATGCTGTTTTTATGCTATTTTTGCCTCCTACAAATATTGCAGTATATTTATATTTTTTCTTTAAGTCAATAATTTTTTCTTTAATTGTAATATCCAATAGTTCTTCATTGGCAATATAAATCATTGCCAATTTTGAGTTGCAATAAAAAACTTCTACAACTCTCATATATAACACCTCAATATGTTAAGTGAACTTAAAATAATATATGTTTTAACTTCAAAATTATTCTAATTATTGTATAAATAAAAACCTTTTGAGTATGATATGAAAATACTCAAAAGGTTTTTATTTATATTAATGAAAATTTAAAATAGTTTCAATATACATATTTTAATTATTACTAACCGCATTTCTTTTATTTAAATCTTCTTGTATTTTGCTTAAATTCTTATCTAAATTATATCCCATCATTATAATTAGTCCTATTACACATACAATTATAGGTATCCATATAAAGTTTATTTGAATAGCAAATAAAGCTTTTGAAGTTTGTTTTACCTTTGGTATATAACCACCCCATGCTAAAAGGAAACTAGAAACTGCACCAGCAACACCCATAGCTAACTTTGCTGCAAAACTTGATATTGAAGATAAAATACCTTGTGCTCTTACGCCTGATTTCCATTCGCCATAATCCACTGTATCTGGTAACATTGAAAATCTAGCTCCACTTGTAAGTCCTGAACCGATTCCTGAAACTACAAGTCCTAATATTATTACGGGTACTGAAGTTATACCTAAAAACATTACCAAGGAGCCAACTATTGTAAGCACATAACCAGCCCTCAAAGAATTTGCTTTCCCAACTTTTTGAGCTACAACGGGAAGAACGATAGTACCAGGTATAGATGAAAATGTACTTATAGTTGCAATTAATGCGATTAATGCTGGTTTACTAACATTGTAAGTGAAGAAATATACAATACAGCTTGATCTTATTAACATTCCTAAATATATAAAGAATGTATTTATCATTATTATTATCCATGGAGTATTACCTTTTATTGCTTTTAGAGATTCACTAAAGGGAATCTTTGGATTTTTACTTTTAATTTTTTCTTCTGTTCCTTTAAATGTAAGCATAAAGAAACCAACCGCTAAAACTGCAAAAATTATAATTGTATATAAAAAACCTTTCTTTTGATTTCCTCCACCTAGTTGCTGAATCATAGGCATTGCCATTGCACTTACAATAGTTGAGCCTATAAGTGAAAGTATCATTCTAACAGTAACATACATAGTTCTCTCTTGTGGATCATCAGTTAAACTTGGTAACATTGCTGTTATCGGTATATTTATAACATCATAAACAACACATAATAATATGTATGTAACGTATGCATAAATAAGCTTCCCAGTTGGGGCTAAATTAGGCACATTAAATGCTAAAACTGCTATAACACCTAATGGTATGGATACAAATAAAAAGTAAGGCCTGCATTTTCCCCATTTGGTATCTGTTTTATCTATCATAATTCCTATAAATATATCTGCTATTGCATCAACAACCCTTGATAATAATAGCATAGATCCTACTGCTACTGCTGTTATTCCAAATACATCCGTATAAAAATACATCATATAAAGAGACATCATTTGGAAAACCAAATTTGATGCCAAATCTCCGCAGCCATACGCAATTTTACTCTTCAATGAAGATACATCGTTTTTCATAATATAATTCCCTCCAAAATTTTACTTAAAGCATTTCCAAAAACCATTTTAAACACTTTTGTATAGCTTCATCCCAATATTCCCAGGAATGAATTCCTTTGCTTTCATCATATGTGATATCAAATCCTTTTTTTATCAATATGTCTTTAAATTCTACGTTCATATTGTAAAAGAAATCTTCCCTTCCACAGCTAATATATATTCTAGGTGCATTATTTTGTGGATCTTCAAAGTTATTTGCCAAATTTACTAAATCATTTTCACTTCCTAAAACCTTTTCATAATCTCCAAAAATATCATTAAAAATAATTCTTCTCCCGTCTCTAATTTGTTCTGGTAAAGCATTCAGTGCTTTTTCAATTTCAACTGCTCCTGAAAAACTTGCCACTGCTTTAAACTTTTCAGGCTTTTTTAAAGCTAATTTTATGCTCCCATATCCACCCATAGATAGCCCTGCAACAAAATTTTCTTCTCTTTTACTAGAAATGGAAAAAAATTCTGTTACTACTCTCGGCAATTCTTCACTTATAAAAGTCCAGTACCTTTTCCCATGGGCCATATCCGTATAATAGCTTAAGTCTCCACTGGGCATTACGACAGCTATTCCCTTATCTTCAACATATCTTTCTATTGCTGTTTTTCTTGTCCACGCTGTATTGTCATCACTAAAACCGTGTAATAAATATAAAACTGGATATCTGCCTTTATTTTCACTTCTATCTTTCAGTTTATTTTTTTCAGGTAAAATTACCTTTACAGTTGTGTTCATTCCCAAAACTTCTGAAAAAAAATTACAATCTATTAATGCCATTAAAGCCCCTCCATTTTAATAATTATTTTATTTAAAACGTTTTAAATATTTAATTTAGCTTTATGTATACATTTTACTTACTATATAACTTTATATCCAATACATATATTTATATATAATCTATATAGTTTTTTGCATAAATAAAAAAGCAGTAAATTCAAATTAATTTACTGCTTTTTTATTTTAAATCTTTTCTGCATTATCTTGTAAATTTTTAAAATAACTCATTGCAAAATTTCTAAATAATATTGATGCTTTAGATAAGTATCTTTTTTCATTCCATTCTATATAAATTGTTCTATTGCACACTGGTTCCTCAATATGTAAGAACACTATAGAAGAACCTACTGAACTTCCCCAAGATATTTGTGGTATAAATGCCACTCCTTGTCCTGCTTTTATAAGTTGTCTAACCGTTGCAGGATCATCGCTTTCAAAAATAATTTTAGGTTTAAATCCAGCTTTTTTACAGTAGTCATCTGTTATTTTGCGAAGTGGTTTCCCCTCTTTAAGACTTATAAAATTTTCGTTTTCTACTTCTTTAAGGCTAACACTTTTTCTATTGGAAAGCGGGTGATTTAACGGAACTGCAAAATATACTTCTTCATTTAATAACACCATACTGTTTTCACTTTGCTTTTCAAAATGCGAGGCGGATATACATAGATCAAAATCTGAATTGCCAACCTCACTTGGAAAATGCTGAAACAATTGAAATCTTATATTCGGATGTAACTTGCAAAAATCACTTAAAAGATCTGGTATTATGGTAGATGCAGCGAGAAAAATTAGTTGTATTTCTCCAAACTCTTTCCCCTGCAAATCTGTAATCTCCCTTTTACCATCTTCAAGTGCATTTAATGCAATATCAACCTTTGCAAGAAATAGTTTCCCATATTCATTTAACTTTATATACTTTCCATTCCTATCAAATAAATTAATGCCTAATTCCTTTTCAAGCTGAGAAATATTTTTGCTAAGAGCTGGTTGAGCTATGTAAAGTTCATTTGCTGCCTTTGTAACATTTTCAAGTCGTGCCACCGTTTTAAAATATTTAAGCTGCAATAAATCCAAACATCATCATCCCCTTAAAATCTTTTGTGAATAAACAAATATGGTTTGCTTCTCTTAATGATATAATACCTGTACTACAAAAGTCAAAATAATTAATTTCACATAATAATATCAACTAATATGCACTCTCTGGTGAGTGTGCTGATGAAATATTTGGTGGCTATCCTTGGTTTACAAGAGAGGAGGATTTAAATTCAGATACTTTTCCTTGGTCAAAATCAGTAAGTGATAGGAAAAGTATACTAAGTAATGACCTCAAAAGATTGCGCTTAGAAGAGTTGGTAAAGGAAAATTATGATGCTACTTTAAAAAATGTTCCTAATTTAGAAGTGGAATCAAAATATACAAAAAGAATTAGAGAACTTGTATACTTAAATATAAAATGGTTTATGGTTACACTTCTAACTAGGAAGGATAGGATGAGTATGAGCAATAGCCTAGAGGTCAGAGTTCCCTTTGCCGATTACAGAGTTGTAGAATACGCCTATAATATTCCACCAGAAATGCGCTTTGCAGATGGACGAGAAAAAGGCATATTAAGACGGGCGCTTAAAGGAATACTGCCAGAAGAAATATTGCTAAGAAAAAAGAGCCCTTATCCTAAAACTCATAATCCAAAATACACTGAAGTTGTTCAAAAATGGATGTTCAACATTTTAAGCGATAAAACTTCTCCTATTTTAGACCTTATAGATATTAATGAAGTAACTAAAATCGTTTCATCTGGCGGAAGTTATTATACTAAACCTTGGTTTGGACAACTAATGACAGGTCCGCAGCTCATGGCTTATTTAATACAAATTGATGCATGGCTTAGACTTTATAAAGTTCAAATAGAAATTTAACTCACAAATATTTATATATAGAATATTCTATTATTGTAAGTTTTTTAAAAAAGAGGTTAACTAATGTATCAAAACTTTACACCTAATACGAATCAATTCAATAACAGATGTTACTATAGTCCTTCTGAATGTCCTTCAAATTTAAAACTGACCAGAGCATATGTTTTAGACCAGCCTTATTCAAATTTACTGCCTTTAAACGTTGCTTTGAAAAATGGCACTATTTTTTCAAATATCGATGTAAAATATTCTAAATATTAATATAATTTTGGAGGTAAAGCATGAATAAGGATCAATTATCTGAAAAACTATATGAACTTAAATTCGCTGCTGTAGATTTAAATTTATATCTAGATAACCATCCTGATAATAAAGAAGCTATAGACGATTATAATACTATAGTAGAAAATTTAAAGAAGTTAACAAACCTTTATGAAGCTAATTATGGTCCTCTAACAAACTTTGGATGTGCCGAAAGTAAAGAATGCTGGTCTTGGGTAGATAATCCTTGGCCATGGGAAAACATGTAAGGGGGCTATTTTATGTGGAATTATGAAAAAAGACTTGAACATCCTGTTAATATAAAAAATAAAGATTTAAAAATGGCTAAATTTTTAGTCACTCAATATGGCGGACCGGACGGCGAATTAAGCGCTGCTTTAACCTATTTGAACCAGAGATATACTATGCCTACAGGAAAAATTAAGGGCCTACTAACAGATATAGGAACGGAAGAATTAGCTCATGTTGAAATAATATGCACTATGGTAGTACAACTACAACAAGGTGCCACTCCAGATGAATTAAAAGCTGTTGGTCTTGGAGGAAATTTTGCACAACATGATAACGCTGTATTCCCTACAGATGCCAATGGAGTTCCTTGGACTGCAACTTATATATCCACTCTTGGCAATCCAGTTACTGACTTAACTAACGATATGGCTGCTGAGCAAAAGGCAAGAGCTACTTATGCACATTTAATTAATTTGACCGATGATCAAGCTGTAAAAGATGTTTTAAGATTTTTATATGCAAGAGAAGTAATTCATTATCAACGGTTTGGGGAAGCCTTAGTAGATGTTTACGATTTAATAGATAATAAAAAAATATCCGTTCATTAATATAATGTGGATGTGACAAAATATAGTATAATATATATAGGAATATATTGATTTTACTACATTTTTAGAGGCTTACAATGAAAAAAATAACAAGAAAACAGAAGAGAGAAAAAGAAGAAGAAATAAATTTTTTCGTGGAGTTTATAAAAATTAAGAATCACTTTTTTAAATCTTTAAATTCAATGCTTAAAAGTGTTAAAGATAATAGACATAAAAGTTATATTGAATATAGTCTTGATATTTTATTATTTCTTCTGATAACGAAAAATATTTCAGGAATAAAAAGCATGGACAAAATGACTGATAATTTTAGTAGATCAGAAAAAAGTTATGATTTGATTAGAAATCTAAATTATGGCATAACAAAAATATCTTCAACGGTACTTGATTCTTTTCGACGAGATATCATAACGATTGAAGATATTTCTAAGTTAGATAAACGCACGCAAATACGTTCTTTATAACGTATTTATCTTATAATAGATGGTAATAATTTTAATTTCTGTGATTTCACTTTTTGATATATATTTTTTATTTTAATCTTTAAAGCTGTTACTTTTATTAGTTACTTGTAAAACTTGCATATTTACATTATAAAATTTATCTCTATAACTCACAATCCTTTAAACCGACATTCTTACTTTTGTATTATGATAAATCTCTTTATTATTTATTGCTTATAAATTGCACAAAAAAGACATAGATTAATATATGATATCTCTTTTATATGCATGTCCATTTTAATTTCTACTATGAACTATGTATAGACAATTTCTGATAACTGCTTCCTATATTGAATAGGTGTCTTACCAAATTTTTCTTTAGAAATTTTATAAAAACAATTAGATTTCCTATAGCCTATTTTCTCCGAAATATCTTGAATAGTCACTTGGAAATATTTCAATAAACATCCATCATATCTAAGTTTTTCATATTTGATAGTTTCATTAAAGTTATATTTAGTTTTTTCCTCAATTAACCAACTTAAGTAATCTATCTTAAAATGAAAACTCTTAGCTAAACTCTCTAATGTAGTATTATTAAAAAATCAGCTCTATAAAATCATGCTTATGAAAATAAGTATTTATAAATTTGTTATGCTTCTTAATTATAAATTCATTAACTATTCTTTTTATGTGGTAGTTTGATTTAAAAATTCTACTTTCAAATTCATTTCAGATTCCTCAAATCATAAATTATTATAGTATATATATTCTAAAATATCTTCAGCTTATATAAACCAAATTATGTTAACGACTTAAATGTCACGTGTTTTTTCAACTAATTATTTGCCAATTCTAGCCATATAGTGTAAAATTACCTCTTTACCGCTTTCATGAAATCGTTTATATTAATGAGAAATTTAGTTATATTCTGAGGTGTATTTTTAAATGTTTTTATTCATGAATTCAGCACTTAACTGAAATGATTTTATAGGAGACTTATGGATCCAATTTTTATGACTTTCTAATATAATTGCCTCCACCCCATTTTTCTTCGCTATTTCAACCATTGCTATAAGATTCATATTTCCATATCCTAACTCGATACTATCCGATTTAACTATTGAACCTGTAGCCCCAGTTATTCTAGTCCCCCTATCATTTATGTGATAAAGCTTTAATCTTCTATCTAAAGTCTTCATAAGCTCTAAAACATCACAGCCCGCTTCAGCAGCCCAATAGGAATCAAATTCAAAATTAACATACTTAGGATCTGTCCTTTCTATAATCAACTCATAGGCGGATTTTTTAGCTTCTACTTTTCTAAATTCACAGTTATGGTTATGGTACAAAAAAGCTATGCCACCATCTAACAACAACTTACCTGCTTTATTTAATTTATCAATCAATTCTATTACAGCTTGTTTATTTGAATAATCAAAATGCCTCATCCCTGTAACTACAATATTTTTTGTATCAAAGGTTTTAGCTTCCTCAATGACTTTATGTGGATTATTTATAATACCATTTAAATCCTTATGCAGGCTAACAACCTTTAATCTGGATTCTTTTACTAATTTTTCCCAGTTTAGATTCCCACTTTTACCTATAGGCATGCCAGCAACTCTACATAGTAATCTAACTGCAAGAGACATTCTATTTATCATAAAATCATTAAGTTCAATACCATCGTATCCTACTTCTTTCATTTTTTGCAGTGTATCTCTTGCTTGACTCTCTTTTCCAATAACTGATCTAAGTTGAAATTGCTGAACAGCTTTTATTATCATATTCTTCTACACCTCATTTTTTATATCATATTTTATAAATTACAAATACATAAACTAGTTTCCATTAATTAGTTTTTCTAACTCTTTACTTAAATTATTGATTCCATTAACTAGCTTATATATATCTTCTATGCTTTCCTTCTGTTCTTCAGAAATTGCTAACATTTCCTCTATTCCAGCTGTATGCTCTATGGAAATCGATGCAAGGCTTTCAGTTTGCTTTCGTATACCTTGAAAAACAGTGCTTATATTTTCTGACATACTAAATTCCTTTGAAATATATCCATCTATATTTTGAAAATTATTATTGATTTTATCAAAACCCAGGCTAACTTCACCAGTTATTATTTGGCCCTCTTCTATAGCCAGTTTCCCATTACTTACCTTCTCCAAAACTAAAGAAGTCTTGACCTTTATTTCACTTATAATCTTATCAATTTGTTCAACTACCTTAGAACTTTGATCAGCTAATTTTTTAATTTCTCCAGCAACAACAGCAAAGCCTTTTCCTGTTTCACCCGCTCGAGCTGCCTCGATAGCTGCATTAAGGGCTAATAAGTTAGTTTGTTTCGATATAGCAATAATATTCTGTAAAAAACTATTTATATCGTCCATACTTACGTTTAATTCTTCCACTGTTTTTACAGCTTCAGTAACTGCAATATTAATAATGTCCATATGTTTGTCCATTTTGTTTATATTGACAGCACCATCTCTAACAACCTCTATGGTATTACTAGATGTATCCGAAAGGTACTTTGAAAGCTCAGTAATATTGAGCATCTTTTCATCAGCCTTATTCATCATGTCATTAATATTGTTAATATTTTCTGATTGATTTACCACCCCTTCTGTAATTTCTTGTGCATTACTGGCCATTATGCTGCTGTTCTTTTTTACAGCACCAATGCTTTCATAGCAATTTGTTACATCTTCATTTAGTGATATAGTATTTTTGCGTACAAGTTCAATTATTGCATCTAAGGAGTTTAAGTACTCCTTAGAGATTGCTTCACTTTTTTCAGCAGCATAAACTAAATTGTTTCCCCATTTGCACAAGAAAAATAGAATTAAAATAACAAACTGAATTGAAATAAACGTTGCTATAAAAATCCAAGTCTGAAAGCCTCGAGTTAATATCTCAGTAAGCACCAATGCAATATCATAGAAAGCACCACAAATCAATAAATAATACTTATTTAAAAACAAAGCTGCTATACAAAGGCCTATCATTATTAACATTCCTGAAATATATTGGTTTGAAAGAATAGATATATTTTGTAAAATATAGCTTAAAATTATAATTAAGCTAGTAGTCTTTTGAAATATCTTTTTATGGATAAATATAGATGAAGTTACTATGCCTATGCCACTTCCACACAACAAAACTATTCCAATAAATGTAGCTTCTCTCACAGCTCCATAAATTGATCCCAATAAAAATAACCAAAGTACAGTTACAATTATCTTATTAACTTTTATAGTATGACTTAACATAATTTTATCCTCTCATTAAAGTAATTCAGTATTTTTCCATCTTATTGGAGCCTTCAATCCTGCTGCCATTCCGCCATCTACAGGAATTATAGCGCCATTTACATATCTTGCAAGTTCAGAAGCAAGGAATAAGCTAAGATATGCTATCTCCTCAGGTTTTCCCATTCTTCCGCTAGGGCATCCTTCAATGTACCTTTCCAATAAATTAATGGGAGCATCACCAAAAATCTCAGTTCTTGTATATCCAGGACAAATAGCATTAACGGTTATATTGTGCGAAGCATAATCAAGAGCCGAGGATTTGGTAAGTCCTATAACTCCATGTTTTGTTGTTGAATAAAGATTTAATCCAGTTTGCGGCATAAG
Source organism: Bacillota bacterium (assembly GCA_021781655.1). Classification (GTDB taxonomy): domain Bacteria; phylum Bacillota; class Clostridia; order Clostridiales; family Clostridiaceae; genus JAJXWJ01. The sequence goes on from JAJXWJ010000008.1 coordinate 33,438, forward strand.
GCCTGCATTAGAAGCAATGTTTATTATAAAGCCCGCAGAAGCTTTTGACTTTAGAATTGCTTCAACTCCGTATTTAGTTCCCAAAAATACACTTTTTAGATTTATATTTGAAATCTTTTCAAAATCATCTATTGTTAACTCGTGTACAGGTGCTCCTCCCATACCTATTCCAGCATTATTAACTATGCCATCCAAAGTACCGTAAGTTTCTATAGCAAAATTTACTAATGCCTTTACATCTGTTTCAGAGGTTACATCAGTTCTAAAAAACACAGCTTCATTTCCTGTAGCTTGTATCTCATTTACGACTTCTATGCCCAAAACTTCATTTATATCTGCAACTACAATTTTCATACCATTATCGCAATAAAGCTTACTTATGGCTCTACCAATACCGCTAGCACCTCCTGTAACAATGGCAACTTTATCCCTTACACTAGTAAAATCTATCATCAATTAATCCTCCCTTTAATACATATTTACTTTTCAAGTAATAACCTAACCTTACCAACAATGCCTGTAGGTGATAATACTGGCTCTTTAGCAAATCTTGCAAAATGTGCATAGGGACTATCCATTGGTATAGGGGCAAAATATCTTTCGCGTTCCAGAGTTGTTGCAACCTCAATACTCACGGTATTTTTACCAACTTTAAGCTTTTCACTGATATCAAATACAAAGGGTTTTGCTACTTGAATTCCCACAGAGACACCATTTACAAATACTTCTACCCCTTCATAAGCCTCTTCTATTAACAAAGCTACCTTGCTAAGCTTTGTAATTTCAAATGAATTTTCATAACGTATAAAGCCTGAAAACTCAGGATGTGTAATCCCAATATTTTCAAAATTAGATATATATTTCGATTCACCAAACTTAGGATAATCTATAGCTGAGGCGAGACTCATGGTCCAACTATCTTTTAAATATAATTCCTCTTCATAAACTGTATCTGACTTAATTTCTACCCCTTCAGCCCTGTCAAATACAACAACAACACTTTGATAAGGTGGAATTTGTAAATTAAGAATAGTATTATCCAAAGTATGTTCTGCATTTATTTGGTGCAATTCATTTCTCCAGGCATCATAACCGTATACATAGCCTGTTAAAGGTACAGTAACCTGTCCATAAAAGGTCTCAGCTATATTTTCATTTGTGAAGATGTAAATATCATCCTGTTCCTTATAATGCAAATAACGCAATTTTGAAAAAGCTGGTTCTATATTGATTTCATGAAAGTAGCTTGACTTCACCTCAGAAGCTAAGTCTTCTATATCTACTACCCTACAAGAAGACAACTCCTCCAGAAGACTGTTATCTCCTCCTATAATACCAGTTGGAAGTTTATCAATAAATATCACTGGAAAGCCTAAGGCTTTTAGTTGTACTATTGCTTTTGATGCAGCCCTCGTAATATACTCTGTATATGGAATAATGAGAAGCTTATACTTATGATTATTGACTTCCAAATGCTTACCAAGCTTAGTTTTATACCTATCGGCCTCAACAAATATATCTGAAGGAATAATATCAAAGTCGATTTGATTATCCATTAATACATGAGCTGGTTTTTGGCTAAGCATATATTTTCCAGACCATTCTGCTTCAGCATGATAAAGTATGGCTGTTGAAGTCACACGTGCTCCATTGCTGATCAAGGTACTCATACGATTTAAATATCTCATCAAGACTCCAAAATGCCTGAACTGCGGATCATGTCCATTTGCATAAAAATGTGGTGGGCAATCAGGATCTGGATATGGTTTGCAGGAAAAAGCATGTGGCACATAATAATTAACCCCTCTTACAAGAAAATGGTCCACAAGATATTTCATTGTCCTTACTCCTTCAGACCATCCATAAGCTCCAAAAATTTCACACATCGTACGGCCTTTCTTTTTTGGATCAATAGCAGCATAAGAGCTACCTAGTTTTCCAAGCATATAGTGATAAAATTCACCATCACGTTCTCCGATAAGTCCTTTTATTGGGTACGTTTCTCCAGCTGGCATTACCTGCCCTCCAATATCATCTATACCTGACATATGCTGCCCAGAAAGGCCTCTAAAAAAATGTCCTAAGCTTCCCCCAGTTCTTCCATGTGCATTGTTATCTTCAAGTATGTGTCCAATATATTCAACTCCATGTTCCTCACACCAATTACCTAATTGCTTTGAAAAGTCCTCTTCAACTAATCTTGTTATTATATCCATGTATGCATATCTTATCTCTGCCGTTTCTTCACATCGAACATCCTTTTCCCAAAGCATAGGTAGTTTTGTTTTCCAGTTTTTCCCTAAGCGAAACATTAAAAGCTCCTCTACTTCCTCACTCCAAGGAAGATCCTCATCCTCACCAATAGCTTTATTAGTGTCCATTGAACCATTTCCAAATTCTGGTTCATCCGAGAAAAAGCCTGCAATTGTCTTGCCGAATTCATCTTTATAATGTTCATAATGCGGTTCATATACTGCTTCAAGCTGCTTTTTTACGCTTCTTCGGCTAAGCATATTAATGTACCCATCCCTAGTTCCAGCGTTTCTTGTAAGAAAATTTACATAAATTCTCCATCTACCTACTGGTATATGCCAAATTAGTTGTCCATCTTCAACATGCTCTGTAATATCTATTAATGTACTGGCATCAAAGCCTTCATCAACACGAACTGCACATACACTAATTACAGTGTCATCATCAAATTGCCTTTTTTCCTTATTGCTGCTCATAGAAAAAATGCTGTTAATAAAAGGATTTTTAACATATTTCCCATGCTTTATGATGCTAAGCTGAGCATCCTTCATAGGTCCTACAACTTCTATTGAAGATTTATAGAGAAATTGCCTGCACAATTCGGCAGGTGCATCCTTTAAGGAACCATTGGCGTAGCCCGTAGGAAAGTGGCTATCATCGAGAATCCAAATCTTCATATTATATTTTTTAGCTTCCTCTATAATAATATCCATATCATGCCACCATTTTGGTCCGCAATAATCAGGGTGAGGCCTGCTTTCAACACAAACTGCTCCTATACCTGAACTATGAATTGCTTCAATATATTCTCGTATTATAGCTTCTTCTTCTCCATGAAGCCATAAAAAAGGCAGGATATGATTACTACCCTTTGAGTTTAATAAATTAGAGATCTTTTGATTCATATTAGTTCCTCCTAAAATGAAGATTTAAATTACAGACCAAACTTCTTTATATTTCCAAGGACTGAAAGGCTCTCCTTTGCATATCTGGTTTGTGTTTTCCTATCTACCGATATAAGTCCAAATTTAGGTGTGTAACCAAGTTGCCATTCAAAATTATCCAATAAGGACCAATGCATATATCCAAGTACTTCTATGCCCTCTTCCATGCATTGGTATAAGCTAGCTAAGGCTTCTTGTATAAATTCTACTCTATCCTTATCATTACTTGTTGCTATTCCATTTTCAGTTACAATAATTGGTTTTTTCCAATACCTTGAAACATATCTTAAAACTCCAGCTAAGGATTCAGGGTAAAATTCATTACCAACTTCAGTTAATCTAGTATTTTCATCTGGCTCTATCTTCCCCTTTGGTCCAAAGACCTTCCTAGTGTAGTTTTGCACTCCGAAAAAATCATCTTCTTGGATGAATGGTAAGTAATGCAAAAAATCCTCATCCCAAAGTGATTTTACATATTCTTCACCTCCAAGCTGTGCTTGATAATCATATAATGACATAGTTAAACCAACCTTTATACTAGGATTTATTTCTTTTATAATCTTCCTGGCTCTTTCATGACATTTCATAATTATAAGATCTCCCTTTGAGCTTCTTGGATCATGAAAGGTACTTAATTTTCTTGGATCTACTTTAAAGGCTTCTCCAGCAGCTCTATAATATTTTTCCATGGCACTTTGTATATCGATGTTAATTCCAACTTGAATATCAGCATTTGCAGACTGTGCTTCTGAAGTCTTTGCCATCTTAACTTGATATTCTTTCATGATTCTTGATATTTGTACCCCCATATTTGCTTCGTTTATAGTGCAAATATAAGATATTCTATCCCCTAATTCTGAAATTAAATATTTACAATACTCTCCAAAATACTCTACAGTAGTTTCACTCTCCCAGCCACCTTCAGTGATTAACCATTTTGGTGATGAAAAGTGATGCAATGTTACTATAGGTATCACTCCATTTTCATAGCAACATTCTAGAACTTTTCTATAATGTTTTATTTCTATTCTATCGAATTCACCTTTTATAGGTTCAATTCTTGCCCATTCTATTGAGAACCTATAGGAATTAAGCCCTGCGGCTGCAAGGAGCTTTATATCCTCTTCATATCTATGGTAATGGTCCACAGCATCTAGTGAAGGCTCTTTATACATAGAGCCTGGTAGATTTTCTAATGTCCAAAAATCACTATTAACATTATTTCCTTCTACTTGATGAGCAGCAGTTGCAGCTCCAAGCATAAAATCTTTATTAAAAATTTTCATATTTTCCTCCACAATAGTTTTTTTTCACCATAACATAATAATACCCTATAACGTTTTTATTTACTCGTAATTTTTTAACTTATATCGTAAATTATTTACTATATACAATTTGTTACCTTTTGAACCACACCTTCTGTGATACCATTTTCATTAAAGCTATCCACTCTCACATATAAAGCCTGTCCTTTAACCAAAGCACCTATTTTCATTTGATTACTATCAAAAACCATACAGCTGTGATATAGCTTTTCTGGCGAGAAGCCCCAAAGAACATTGTATCCAACAACTTCAATAGCTTTCCATTTTACTAAAAGATCAAGTTCGCTTAAGAAAGCTATAGATGAAATTATTATTTTTTCAGGTAGACTTCCCTTCCCTTTACCAAAAACTCTAAGACCAGAGACACAAGCTTTTTGATTATATGGAAGCTCTTTAATTGTACATCTAAGATATCTTGCTTTAATTCCTGCTTCTATAATAATAAAATCATGGGCTAAATCTGTTGCCACATCAGACTTATCTTCTATAAGAAAGTAGTTTATGCCATCTTCTGAGCCTTCCAAAAGCCATCTAGTATAATGCTTTCTTTCATCTATATACCTCATTTCTGAACCTGATTTATGAAACATACTCTCTTCAGGAATTACGGTAGCTATCTTATCCTCTGCAAAATTTATTTGTATAGCATGGACGTCACACAACTGTTCTAAGTCTATCTCAAGCCATTCATTAGCTACATTAGAGCCAGCTTTCCACCAAGTTTGAATATTCTCATCAGTGGCTCTAGAAGGAGAATATCCTATTTCAAAGGATGAAGCTTTAGCTGGTTTTCCATATGATAATAGCATCCACTGCGGATTTTCCCATGGATTTATTTTTGACTTTTCAAGCTTTTGTGGCCAATCTCCATATCGTTGATTGCAAAATAGCTCTCCTTCATTATCATAACCTGCTGGCCAAATTCCTAATCGTCTTTCAAACATATGGTTAATACTTATTCTCATGGTTGATGTATGCCATAAGTTTCCGAATTCATCCTCCATAGTGGAACCATGACCTGCGCCAGGTATAAAGCCACCAGGTTTATAGGAATATGGATTATTTTGAGCTAGTGTAAAGGGACCAAGAGGTCCATTTGATATATATACACCATCTGCGTATACATTGTACTGTGCTCCAGGACATGCATACTGCAAATAATACTTCCCCTTATTTTTACTCATCCAAGAACCTTCTACATATGGCAGGTAACTAAAATGGAGCCTCATAGCCTTAAGTATTGCTTCTGGTAATTCTGGATTTCTCTTCTTATGCTCATTGATTATTGCTTCTACTTCTTCAGGTGATTGGGTTTTGATATAATTTTCACCACACCTTTCAAAGCCATGAAGCTTTTCATTACTAAATATGAGCTCTACAGGTTCTCCTTTAGGTTGCATATCCTTGGGATCTAACTCTACACCATAAATAGGTGTAATATTAGAGCAGCCCCAATAGAAGTATATCTTTCCATCCTCATCAGCAAATAGGTTAGGATCCCAGAAAGGGAAAGCGCCTGGTATTTCCTCAAACTCCTTATTAATAGGATCCTTGCTTCTAAAAAAAGAACAGTTTTTATATTTATTTGAAGCTGAAAAATAAATATAATCACCGATTACTCGTACATCTGGTGCATAGTCATAAATAGGTACGTCCTTTAAGGTATGGAACTCCCAATCAGCTAAGTTATCACTGGTAAAAAAGCCTGCTGCCATAGAGGGAAAAAGATAATACTTGTTTTTAAACCTAATTAGAGAAGGATCAGCAGCTTCTCTAGAAATAGAAGTATTGCCGTAAAACCTAATAAATTGATATTTATACTCTATATTTATTGGATTACATATGTATTTCATTTTTTCACCTCAACTGTTTCTGTATAGTCAAACCAATCGTAATCTGCTACATTATCACTGCTATTTCCATTACTGCTTGCAAACATACCAATATAAGTTCCCACAAAACCACCAGCCATGTCAGGACTCAAAATACGTCCATCTACATTTTCAAGCAATAGTTTCATATCTACTAAAGATTCTCCATAATAGAAACTGTAATTCTGTCCATTAGCAGTTATCTTAAGATATATTATCTCTGAGTCAAATGCTGCTTGAGCCATTTTCTTCTCAAAATTTTCAAAATTAAAGCTTCCTGTAGTATAGTCCATCTCAGTTTTTGAGGTACACTTTATTAATCTTATAATCTTCCGTCCACAACTTATTGAATATTCAAATCTATATTGAAAATTATTATTCTGAACTAAAGCAATTCCAGCAGTCTCAAAATCATGTTTAGGATTAAATTCCATCTTTACAGCAGCTGTAAAATTCATATGTTGTTGACGCCGTCCAAGAAAGCTTGGATTATCAATCACATGCTCTTTTTTATCCTCATGACACATGGACATAGAAGGTGGCTTAAGTGAATCAACTAAACCTATGGGCCTTAGCATTAATCTTAAGAAACCTTTTCTCTCAGTAAGGCTGTAAAATTTTTCCCTTGGTGTCCGTATTCCATTCCATATAAGATTTAAAGTATTCTTATCAAAATCATCACGAACTACACATTCTGGTACTTTAAAGGCGGGTAAATCTGGAACTTCATAGCTGCCCTCTACTCTCCCAGTTCCTGGACTTACAACTAGCCAACCATCTTCCCATTCTACTGGTATTAGGAAAGTTTCTCTTCCTAAATTTTTATAATTACCACCATAAGGTCTTGACGCAAGAGCAACCATCCACCATTCACCATTTTGAGTTTCAACCAAGTCAGCATGCCCAGGATTTGTGATTGGATACTTCTTTCCTAAATGTCTATGAGTTAGAATTGGATTTCCTGCATAACCTTCATATGGTCCAAAAACTTCTTTACTTCTAGCTATTGTTACTGCATGGTAATGCTGTGTACCACCTTCAGCAATTATAAGATAGTAATAACCATTAAATTTATAGATGTGAGGCCCTTCTGGTGAATGAGCATTTTTCAAGGCGCCCTTCCATAACCCCTGTGGTTCTCCAATAAGCTTCATGGTTTTTAAGTCTAATTCCTGACACCATATCTCCATATCACTATAGCTTTTTGCATCCTTTGCTATCCAGGAGGCAGTAAAGTATACTTTATCATCTTCATCAAAAAACAAAGATGGATCAATACCTGGAGCATTCTCAATCCAATAAGGCTCTGACCATGGATCTTTTGGGTTTTCAGCAGTTACAATAAAATTCCCTCCATTTGATACATTAGTAGTAACCATGTAAAAGATCCCTTTATTATATCGTATAGTGGGGGCATATATTCCTCCAGATATACCTGAGTGATCTAGATTCAACTGTGATGGTCTATCAAGAATATTCCCAATCTGCTCCCAATTAACTAAATCCTTACTATGGAAAATAGGTACCCCTGGAAAGTATCCAAAGGTTGATGTAACCATATAGTAGTCCTCACCTGCTCTACAGATTGACGGATCAGGGTAAAAACCAGAAAGTATTGGATTATTGAATGTTTGTTTTATATCATTTATTTTTTTCATCATATTCCTCCAATTGGAAACCTCCTAATTCTTGAAAGACACCCTATATAGTAGCTATCAAAATCATAACTATACACAGTGTCTTTTAGTCAATTAAATTAGAATCTAGTATCCAGCATATTGCAGAATACATCTACAGTTGATTTACCTTTAAATTGACTCTCACCAGTAAACTTACTTATAAACGCATCAACACTGGCATCTATAGCATCATAACAATTAATATAATTCTTAACCTGTGAAACATCTGCAAGGTGGAAAGGACTATTAAAGGAAACAAATACAGTCGGTATTTCATTCACGTACCAGGGATTATCCCAGCCACCCTTTGAGATTGCCCATTCTATACGCTGAGTTGTTCTCATGGTTGCACTAACATTTGCTACGAGAAGCACTAAATCATAGTTTTCAGTTAGCGCCGCAATACTCTGCTTGTTACCATAAGCCCCTTTACCCTTACCTTTTAATCCAGCTCTAGAAGCTTCCATACGCTGTTCTGGAGTCATATTCTTCATGGCTTCCATTGCCTTAGCAACTGGATCAACATATACCTCAACATTAAATCCCTTAGCTTCTAGTTGTCCAATAAGGTTATTTCTTAATTTAGAACCGTCACCGCCCATACCAGATGCCGCAAGTATGGCATGTCCTTCTGGTCCAACCGATACATAGAGAATCCTTTTATATTTCTCAGGAGTTACAGGAAAAATATTTTCTCCTACCTGTTTTGCAAGTGTAACAGACTTATCGGCAACTTCTTGCTGAATTTTCTTATGTTCCTCACAACCGATGATAGAGAATCCTTCCACAGGGGCAAAATTCTCCTCTGAGTAATTGTTCAAGCCAATCATTGCCTTGAAACCAAGTACTCTTTTTAATGCATCCATAAATCTCTCTTCTGTCAACCTGCCGTCTTCAAGAGCATCCTTCATAAATTTAAGATCTTCTTCAACATCATTAAAGAAGAGGAACATATCACAACCTGCCATAATAGCACCTGGAACAATATCGCTACGTTTTGATCTGCCCGAGACCCCAACCATATGACTTGCATCAGTAACAACAAGGCCATTAAAGCCTAGTTTCCCACGTAGAAGATCACTAGTAATCTCCTTACAGATAGTTGCTGGAAGATATTCATTCTCCTTCATGGTAGGATTAAAATATTTTTGATAGCAGGGAAGCATGATATGTCCAATCATTACAGACTGAACTCCTTCATCAATCATTCCTTTGTACACTTTACCAAAAGTCTCATCCCATTCTTCGCAGGAGAAGGGGTTTATGCTGGTAGCAAGATGTTGATCTCTTTCATCAACTCCATCACCAGGAAAATGCTTCATAGCACAAGGAATACCACTTTCAGAGATTCCCTTGAAATACTGCTTTGAAAATTCAAGTACTAGATCAGGGTCATTACCGAATGAACGAGTTGAAACAACAGGATTATGCCAATTGTATAAAATATCTACGATCGGGGTGAAAGCCCAATTGCAACCAACTGCTTTTGTTTCCCTCCCACAAACTTGTCCCATTTTATATGCAAGCGTTGAATCACTTGTCGCAGCAACCTTAAGTTGTTGTCCTACACATGTACCATCACTGGTTGCACCATTACCTCCAGATTCTACATTAACTGCAGACAGTACTGGTATTTTACTATGTTTGTGAAACAATCGATTCATTTCTCTAATTACTTCTTTTTTTACAGGATTAAAACGGATGCCGCCTAATTTAGTAGCCTTAACATCTTCTATAACTGACTCTTCGTCATCGTAGGAGCCTGTCAAATGCACAAATAACTGTCCAATCTTTTCCTCCAAGGTCATAGCTGCAATAGTATTGTTAACCCATTTTATTTGTTCCTCATTAAGACAAAATGGTTTCTTTTTTAAATCTACATTATACATTTTCATTCTCCTATCTATTGAAATTGTTGTGAAATTTTTCTATAAGTTTATCTTGATATTCTCTATAATTTCCTAAATAAAATTGCTTTAAATAGAATTCCATTAAATCCTTCCAACACTTCTTCTCTTGCTCCGCCAGAATAGGATAAAAGAAAACTCCATTATCTTTAGCTGCTTCTAAATCTGAAAAGGCATCTCCAATCATAAGCACATTTTCAGTACTATATCCCTTCAAAAGCATTTGGGCAATACACTGACCTTTGGTCCCTATTTCCTGTGAAGTCATTGCACCCACATACTTTAACATATCAAAATGTGACCATTCTTCAGTAATTGCTCCAATATTAGCACTTGAAATAACAGAAATATCTACTTTATCAAAGGCATATTGGAGACATTCTCTTACACCCTCAAAGGGTTTATTATCTTCAGCTGAAAGCTTAGCTATTTCTTTATTTACTTCAATGGACCAATTAAGAGCCTTTTTTAGTATATTACTAGGGTTTCTTTGAATTTCTTCCTTTAAACAATTATTAGACAATTCTGGGGCTGTCTCCACCCACAATATTAAAGCTTCTAATCCATCAATTTTTATTATTTTATTTTCAATTCTTTTTAGTACCTCTGTAAAGGTAATAAATCTATTACAGCCTCTGGTTTTACTATACAAGTTAACTTCATTCCAAAGTTTTATAACTAAATCTCTATGTGCTTCTAATCCCCATTCCTTAATAAAGCATGGCCCAAAACACTGTTTGTGCTTAATGTTCATTGCATCCATGGCAGTACCATCAGAATCTATACATATAAGATATTTATGAGTTTTTATAAATTTGTTAATTTCAGGATAATTCATTGTGAAAACCTCCTTAGCTTTTTCGACGTTCATCCAGCTCCTTAGCTATTTGAGCCTGTTTTTCTTCTGTTAAGTCAAACTTAATTACAAACAATGTTAACAATAATATAACTGCAGGTACTATACTCATAAGCATTTTAATTCCAAGAATTGTATTATTGCTTTGAGAAGCCGCGCCGCTAACATATCCAATAATTGAAAGAGAAGCTGCAGCTACTGAACCAGATATTGCAGTTGAAAAAGTTTGTAAAAATCCTTGTAAAGAACCCATTAGTCCATTTAAGTTCTTACCTGTTTGCCATTCAGTATAATCCATAGCAGCAGGCATCATTGTCCCTGACGCCGGAGTTGAAATACCTGTAAACAATCCACCTATTACTGAAAGCATCATATAAACTCCTAAGCCAAGCTTTGAGGATGGGACTGCAATAAAGCCTAAGGTAGTAATTATGGTTACAACAGAACCTATAATAAGATTATTCTTTATTCCTATTCGCTTAGTAATTCTTCCACTGAAAGCTACGCCTATTAGTGTAGGTAAAATTCCTATTATACCCATAATAGCTACCAAACCCTCGTTATGAAAATAATACTTGTAAAAGTAAATTGACAAGGTTGTCCTAAATCCGTTTGATAAATTCAAACCAAGTATATAAGCATACACTATTAAGGCGGTTTTGTTTGAAATTAAAACCTTAAACATCTCTTTAAAGGACATATCAGATTCATTTTTTCTTGGTGGTACAACATATCTTTCCTGAACCTTAAAAACTTGAAAAATACCAATTAATATGGTAATAACCGCTACAACCCCCATAATTATCGAGAAACCTCTAACACCATTTCCACCTCCTAACTTTTTATATAAAGGTTGAACCCCTATACTTGCCAGCATAGCTGCTATCATCATAAAAAAATAACTAATTTGATTCATAGAAATTCTATCATCTAACCTTTTTGTCACCACTGGAACTATTGCCATTTGAGGAGCAATTTCAAGAGTCTTAAATGTACTATATAGAAAATAGGTTATGGTGATATAGATTAACAATCCCATGCCTGAAAATCCGAAATCAGAAAAAGTTAACCATCCAAAAATGGCGGCAAATATTGAAATACCTATAAACCAAGGTTTGTATTTCCCCCAAGGTGTTTCAATTTTATCAATCAATATTCCAAATGTCGGAGCGGCTATGGCATCAAAAACACGAATAACTAAGAATAATCCTGCAGCATATGCAGGACTAATACCAAGCATATCTGTGTAAAAAAACAGTAAAAATAATTGTATTACTTGCGAATGAAAGGTTCCTAATGTTCCTGATATAACCACGGCTAGCTTCTCACTAAACTTTAGCTTAGCTTGGTCTTCTTCAAAAACTCTAGCATCTGAATTATGGTCTATATTCATTATGTTGGCCTCCTTGTATATATATCTTTTAAATCATTGTATTAACAGGTATTATAACTTTTTAATTTTAGTTAACTCACTATTAAGTACATAAATCATTTTCTCATTGAAAATTTCCTTTGAATTTGCCAGCCTAGCCATGTTATCTATTGACATTTCCATGGCCATAGCAAAGGAAGGATGTTCATCTATTTTTCCAAGGTATTTTCTTATCACTGCCTTTGCTTCATGACAATCCATAAGTTCTCTAAAGCTACAGCGAGTTGAATAAACCTCATCTGTTATTTCCAGCTCTTCTAATACAACTTCCCTAAGATCAGGTGTCTGAAACCAGTTATCAACTGAATTTCCTATATCTTCTACCGGAGCTACATAGCTTTTATTCTCTTCACTGACCTTAAGAAATATAGCTATATCACTTAGTATCTCATCTTTATCATCTCCCACAGCCTTAACTTTATTTATTCCATTCTGTAATTTAACATTTTCAAAAATAAAAATCCTAGGAGACTTTGTTTTTGTTTCAAGAAGCAAATCATTTATATACAGAGCTACTGTGCTGCAATTAGAATAAACTTTAACTTGTATTTTATCTGCTGTTCTCTCAATAAATCTCTTACTGGCAATATGAACAAATTTCTCCTCACTCCAATAAGCTTTGTACATATAGAATGCGTCCTTTTTAATTTTTCTGTCATAGGTTACCAGTCCTTTATTATTCCTCCCCTTGACCCCACCTTCATCACGGATATTAGCCCCGAAATCAAACATATTCCATACATATGTACCCCATAAGAAGGTTTTTCCTTCAAATATATTCCAAACTTTTTCATGAAGTAGAGCATGATATTCCTCACTATAATCCTTAACCTTAGGTTCTTCACTATGATATTCTATAATTCCTTCTGCACCATATTCAGAAATACATAATGCAACTTCTGGATTTGTTTTGTGATAATTATCTAACCATTCTGAAAAATTTTCACACTCTCCTGAATACCAGCCAAAGTAATGGTTAAATCCTATTACGTCTGTAATATAATTGTACTCATCCACTTTGTCTACAAACCCGACATTTGCCATTGTAGATAATCTTGTAGGATCTATTTCTTTAGTAAGCTTGTTAAGATCCTTAACTAGCTTCCTTACTTCCGGTCTATCACCACCAATCTGTATTTCATTTTGAATTCCCCAAAAGAAAATTGAAGCATGATTAAAATTTTGTTTTATCAATTCTAGTAGCTGCTGTTTTGCATTTTTCCCCTCTAAATCTTTCTTTGACATAACTGATATGAAAGGAATTTCTGCCCACACAACCATTCCCTCCTTATCACACAAATCATAAAAAAAACTATTGTGCTGGTAATGAGCTAGCCTGATAGAAGTGGCACCAATTTCCTTTATGAGTTTCATATCCTCAAGCTGCTCTTCTTCTCCTATGGCCCACCCCATATCCTTTCTATCTTGATGCCTTGATACTCCTTTTAAAGAAAGGTGTTTGCCATTTAAGAAAAAACCATCTTCAGCGTCAATTAAAAAGTATCTGACGCCAAAAGGAATATTCAGCTCATCAAGTATATCATTGTAACTCGAAAGGTATATTCTTAATTTATATAGATATGGATTTTTTCTTCCATCCCAAAGTATTGGGTTATCAATTTCCACCTTCAAATCAACCTCTTGAGTCTCATGTCCACTTACAATTATTTCATGAGCCATGTAAGTTACAGCTTTATTTTCAGCATTTAAAACCTCTCCCCAAAGTCTTAACTTTTTCTCTGCCTGATTATCATTAGTTAATCTTGCTGTGATTTTTATTAATGCCTTTTTATCTGTTACTTTTTCTTGAGTTATATATACTCCTGAAGAACCATAGTCTAATAAATCAAAGTGAACTTTATCTGCAATGACAATATTTACATTCCTATAAATTCCTCCATAGAAAGTAAAATCTGCAACCGTTGGATACACATCCTCTACCACAGTATTATCGACTTTTACAGCTAAAATATTGTTACTACCATATTTGATAGCCTCTGTAATATCAAATCTAAAAGTAGAATACCCTCCTTTATGCTGCCCTATATGATTACCATTTATATAAACATCAGTTATGCTATTAGAGCCTTCAAATTCTATATAAATTCTTTTATCCGATTCGCTTTCATTTATTACAAAGCTTTTTCTATACCAACATGCACCCTTATAAAAACTGTTACCATTTGCACCATCTATTGAATTCCAAGTATGTGGTAAATTGATTTTCTGCCACCTTGTATCCTCGTATACTTTTTCCCAAGCATTCACTTCATCTTGCTTAATAAATTTCCAATTGTCATTTATATTAATTTTTTTCCTCATTATTTCCTCCCATTATTTTGTTTGTTCATATAATTTAGCACCAAACGCTTTCTTTACTATTCTCGTTGCAAAACTTGGATTAAGGCTATATAAGAGATTCATGAATTTAGAGTCTTTACCTATAAAAAATCTATATTTGTTTTTTTCCATACCCCTTATAATTTTAAAAGCTGCATCATAAGGGGATAATAATAACTTAACATTCTGATCTGCGGCTGCTTGTGCATTATTGCTTATATCAGAATTTTTCATAATATCTGTTGCAATTCCTCCAGGGAAAACAATAGATACTCGTACTTTAGTACCTAGTAGTTCAGAATATAAACCTTCTGTCATTAGTTTTACTGCTGCTTTAGAAGCTCCATACGCGCACTGTCCTGGAAATGGAAAGAAGCCACCCATACTAGCAATATTAACAATATTCGCTTCGGGTCTAGTTAATAAATGATTTAAAAAAGCCTTTGTCATATATAAGGTTCCATAAAAATTTACATTCATAACTTTATATATTTGTTCTAATTTTAGATCCTTTAAATCTATAAAAGGTTGAATAATACCAGCATTGTTAATAATGCCATCAATGTAACCTACATAAGAAATGATTTCATCTGCAAAATTGAAAACTTCTTCAGCTTTAGAAATAT
This sequence comes from Bacillota bacterium, assembly GCA_021781655.1. Classification (GTDB taxonomy): domain Bacteria; phylum Bacillota; class Clostridia; order Clostridiales; family Clostridiaceae; genus JAJXWJ01. Next base: position 48,671 of record JAJXWJ010000008.1, read on the forward strand.
CTAATGATCGAATTATTAATTTTTTATTTTCGCCAGAAATTCTAAAAGTTTCTTGAAGTGCTGTTTCATTAATATCAACTGCAATAACCTTAGCTCCTTTGGAAAGCAATTGAAGCACTAACTCTCTCCCTACTCCGTTACCTCCACCAGTAACAATAATACTTTTGTCCACAATCTTCATACCTTTGTATTCACTCCTCACAATATTGATTCGATAAAACAATTGTATATTAAAAGGTTTACATTTACTCATAAAATATTGACTATATTAGTAAATTTCTTAATATACTTATTTATTTTTCTGCTGTATAATGAATTTATAAATTATGCAAATGGATGTGATAAATTGGAAAAATATAAAGATTCAATTACTAAAATATGTACTAATGCTTTTTATCTTACAAATATTGATACCGCCTTTATAGATCATTCCTCAAAAGTCATTATTGACTTCGGTTATACTCAATTACCTGAACTTATTAGACCATATTGGCTCAAGATGACTGAACTTTTAGCCCTGCATTCTTACAATACGGATAAAGATGCAATTATACATTCAACTTCTTACATGACCAATTTTATCTCAGTTAAAGTTTATTGTAACAGCCAATATCTAGGAAGTATAATAATTGGACCCTATTTAACTGAAGAGCCTAATTTTCTTATGATTGAAAATATAATACTTGAAAATAAGCTTTCAATTTCATTAAGAAACATAATCAATCAGTATTATCTCACACTACCGCTAATAAGCAGTCGTAAGGCCAAAAATATAGCTGAATTTATAGCCTATAGTGCTCACAATATTGATTTTATAAAAAATTATACTATAGGGATTGGCAATAAAAAATATGACTTCCCATCTGGCCTTCATGCTGAACGAAGTACAATAAAACAAAATACCGAACAATCTCTAGAAATAATAGAAAAAAACTATACGCAAGAAAATGCTCTGCTACACGCAGTAGAAACTGGCGATCTTGAAAAGTTGGAAGAATTATCTGAAGATAGGACTCTTATTATTAATAATTTTTCTGATAGATTTCCAAATGATCCTTTGCGATCTGGCAAAAATTTAGCTTTTGTCCTAAATACCCTGCTGAGAAAAGCTGCAGAAAAAGGCGAACTTCCTTTAATAGACATTCATGGTATATCTGAGAAGTATGCAGTGCAAATCGAAAGAACTACTTCAATACATCATTTATCAGATTTAATTGTGAAAATGCGTTTTGAATACTGCAATGCCGTCAGAAAAATGTCACTTAAAGATTTCAATTATCTTACTAAAAAAGTCATAACATATATTCGAAAAAATCTAGATGGAGATTTACGATTAGAAACAATATCTAATGCTATTAACGTAAATCCTACAATGTTATCGAGAGAATTTAAGAAAGATATGAAGCATAATCTTAATGAATATATAAATTCCCAAAGAATTAATGAAGCAATTTATATTATAGAAAATTCAAAAATATCCATAACAGACCTAGCATATATGGTTGGATTTAATGACCTTAATTACTTCACTAAAGTATTTAAGAAGTATACAGGAGTGACACCAACTGAATATAGAAAAAAATCATAAAATAAAAAAGCGGCTAACCTACTCCATCCTTAAAAACAACAATAAATATAGGAAACTCAAGCTTGACAGACCAATATAGAGTATATTACTTCTAACAGTGTAGGTTGTAATCCAAATAGTGTTATAAGTATAAAGAAAACTTCTACCATTAAATTAACTGATATAAGTACTTCCTTCGTCAAAATGCAGTATGATACTGTAACACTCTCTAGTGGCAAAACTGGTATTCTTTATTTCTTTTTACATCCGTAAAATAATAAAAAAGAAATGGGGTCGTAGCACTTTCTATTTTGCAACGATCCCATTTCTTTTTTATTATTTATTTTTATGCAATTTTATCAGTCAACTAATTTTTCACGATATAAAATATCAGCTATATCATCAATCACTTCCAAAAGCGGTTTATTATTAACGATACGTATATCTGCATACTTTTTATAAAGAGGATATCTTTCTTCATATAAACTATAAAGCTTCAAAGGATTATCCTTTAAAAGTGGCCTGCTACTATTGTCCACATCATTAAATATGTTTTCAGGTGGCCTGTCAATAAAAATCACAAGCCCATTCCCCTTTAAAATCTCCATATTCGCAGCTGATTTTATTACTCCACCTCCTGTAGAAATAATAATTCCTTGCTCTTTGCAAATATCTTTTATAGATTTATTTTCAATAAGTCTGAAGTAATCTTCTCCTACTGAAAACATTTCTTTAATCGTTTTTCCTTCCGTTTCTTCGATATAGCGGTCAACATCTATAATCTTAGCTTTAATTCGTTTTGAAAGATACTTTGAAATTGTAGTTTTTCCTGAGCCAGGCATACCTATAAATACTATGTTTTTCTTTATACTCATCACTTTATTCCTCGTTCAATTTATTGAAGCTTTTTAAAAATTTCATCAGTAATCTCTTCACCTATAGTTATATTATTCCATATCTCTTCCGCTGCCATTGCTTGACCAACTAACATATATAGTCCATTGACACTCTTAAGTCCTTCTTCTTTGGCAAACTTTAAAAACAAGGTTTCTAGCGGATTGTATATCAAATCAACTGCAGCTGAAAACTTAGCTATACATTTTCTATCTACAGGAAATGCATCTAGCTTAGGATACATTCCAAGTGGAGTACAATTAACGATTATATCACCATTGTAATATTCATTAAGTTCCTCATAACTTATCACCTTAATATTAGGAAATGCATCTGTAGCCTTCTTTTTATCTCTGCTAACTAAAACTATTTCCTTAGCATTATTAAAAAGAAAATATTGTATTACTGCTTTAGCAGCACCTCCAGCTCCTAAAATAACTACCTTCGAATCACAAGATTGTATGTTATTTTTTTGAAGCATCCTTCCAAAGCCAAAATAATCTGTATTATAACCAATGGTTTTATCTCCCTTAAAATAAATGGTATTAACAGCACCTATTTCCTTAGCCTCTATGGATATATCATCTAAAAACTCCATGATGTCTACCTTGTAAGGTATGGTTACATTCAAACCCTTTACCCCTTCAGCCTTAAGCTTTAAAACGGCATTTTTAAGCTCATCTTTTTTTATTTCAAAAAGCTCGTACTTTGCATTCTTACTCAAAATATTAAAAAGTTCGCCATGAATTTTGGGTGAAAGGCTGTGAGTTAATTTTTCTCCTATTAATCCATATAATTCACACATATCTATTCCTCTTCTAGCTTTTTGCTAGCTTCAATAATACTTTTATAAATTTCCTCTATTGCAAAAGAAAAATGCTTGTTATTTAACTTGCTCGTATTTTTTATTATTACTTCAGCTTCTCTTTCTTTATTAAATACTGGGAGATTGTGCTCTTTTTTATATTGTCCAACCTTTAAAACAATCTCTAATCTTTGCTCTATTAGTTTTGTAAGTTCTTTGTCTATTTCATCGATTTGTGCTCTGTATACATCCAAATTTTCCATAACTTGCCCTCCTATTTGTTGTCATATAATAAATCTAAAATAGCAAGGGCCGCTGCCGCTTCTACCACAGGAACTGCTCTTGGAACTATACAAGGATCATGTCTTCCTTTAATCTCAAGCTTTATATCTTGCAGCTTTTCAATATCTATAGTGTTTTGGCTTCTTGCTATGGAGGCTGTTGGCTTAAATGCTGTACTGAATACAACAGGCATTCCGCTAGTTATGCCGCCTAAAATACCTCCGTTGTTGTTTGTACGAGTTTTTACCTTGTTGTCTTCCATATAATATTCATCATTTGCTTCTGCTCCAGTCATTTCTGTAATAGCAAAGCCTTCACCGAATTGTACTCCCTTTACTGCTGGTATAGAGAACAAAAGGTGTGAAAGATGGCTTTCTAAAGAATCGAAGAAAGGAGATCCAATTCCAGCAGGAAGGTTTAACACAGCAGTTTCAATAACTCCACCAACAGAATTTAACTCTTTTTTTACAGTTAAAATTTTATTAACCATATCATTTAATGCTACCTTATTTATTACAGGGAAATCTTCTTTTAGTAAATTATTTAAAAGTTCTTCTTTTAAATTTACCTTGTCAAAAACCTCATCTTTTATATTGTGAATGCTCTTTATATGACTTCCTATTATTATACCTTTTTCTTTAAGTAGTTGCTTTGCTATAGCACCAGCAAAAACTAAAGGTGCAGTAATTCTTCCAGAAAAGTGTCCGCCTCCCCTGTGGTCGTTAAAGCCCTTATATTTTATATTACCTGTATAATCTGCATGAGAAGGTCTTATCATAACCTTCAAATTTTCATAATCCTTTGAGTGCTGGTCTGAATTTCTTATTATACTGCAAAGAGGAGTTCCTGTAGTTTTTCCATCGTAATATCCGGAAAGTATCTCAAAAACATCTCCTTCTTTTCTAGGTGTTGACAGTGCACTATTCCCTGGTGCTCTTCGCTTCATTTCACTCTTTATAAAATCGATATCTAGTTCTACACCTGAAGGCAATCCATCAATTGTTATTCCTATAGCATTCCCATGAGATTCTCCAAAAATGGAAAGCTTAATATTTTTACCCCACACTCCACTCATCTAATTTTCCTCCTAGCATTTTGTAATGTTCCCAAAAGGTTGGATAAGATTTTTTTATACAACCACTATCTCTTATAGTAACTGATTCTTTACATCTAATAGCTGCAACTGCAAGCGCCATAGCAATTCTATGATCGTTAAAGCTATCAACCTCTCCGCCTATAAGCTCCTTTTTTCCTTTAATTATTAGGCCGTCTTCCTTTTCCTCAATATCTGCTCCAAGTTTTTTTAGTTCTGATGCTATTGCACTTAATCTGTCACATTCCTTAATGCGAAGTCTTCCTGCATTAACTATTTCAGTAGTTCCTTCACTTAATGCTGCAAGAACTGCTAAAACCGGAATAATATCTGGACATTCTGAGCCATCAATAATCGTGCTTACTGTTTCTGCTGTTGTGGAAGTCATTTTGCCATCCTCAGTTATAAGATTTCCTTGCATTCTTTTAATTATATCTACAATAACCTTATCTCCCTGAAGAGAATCCTCTTTTAAATCGTGGCATACAATATCTCCACCTAAAGCTCCTGCCACAAGCCAAAATGCTACTTGTGAAAAGTCACCTTCAACTCTATAATTTCTTTTAATGTACTTTTGATTTCCCTTTATTATAAATCTATTGTAAGCTTCATTAATTATGTTTATTCCAAATTTATTTAATATATCTAAAGTTAAATCTACATAACCCCTAGATTCAAGCTTTTTTGTAATAACAATTTCCGAATCTCCATCAATTAAGGGTAATGCAAAAAGCAGTCCAGATATAAATTGGGAGCTTACATCTCCAGCCATTTTATACGTACCAGCTGTAAGCTTTCCATCTATCATAAGCGGCAATTGACCCTTATTTGTACTATATTTTATTCCTTTTTCATCAAATATATCGTAATACTCTTTTAAAGGTCTTGTAACTAATTTACCTTTACCATTAAAGGTTACTTTATTTCCATTTGCTATGGCAATAGGAATAAAGAACCTAATTGTTGAGCCTGACTCATTGCAATTTATTGTGTCTCCTTCAATAACTAATCTCGTATTTCCTTCAATAGTTAATGTTGTGGTTTTATCACTTTGCTCTTCTTTTTTTATTTTTACCCCTAAAGCTTCTAAAGCATTACAAGTAGCAATAATATCTTCTGAAAATATAATATTTTCAACAGTACTCTCACCTTCTGATAACCCTGCTGCTATTACAGCTCTGTGGCTTAAGCTTTTAGAAGGTGGGATAGTAACTTCTCCTTTTAACTTACCTGGTGTAATTTTAACGTATTTCATTATTTAATCCCCTTACCTACATGTAATTTTCCATCTCAGTATTTGGAATGTTTTTTATAAAAGAATCGCCAATTTTTTTAATTAATATTATATTCATCCTATCTCCATTATTCTTTTTATCAAGAGCTATAGCTTCTAAAAGGCTTTCCTTTGGAATTTCAGGAAGTTCATATGGAAGTTCATATTTAATTAATAGCTGCTTTAACTTCTCACTAGACCCTTTTTCAGTTATACCTAATTGTTCACTTTTTAAGGTTATAGTATACATTCCTATAGCAACAGCTTCACCATGTGAATATTTTTCAAAATTATAGTATTTTTCAATAGCATGCCCTATAGTGTGTCCAAAATTTAAAAGCATTCTATCGCCTTTTTCTTTTTCATCTTTTTCTACAACTTCTCTTTTTATATCACAACAAGTGTAAATGATATCTCCTATATTTTGAAGAAGCTCAGCATCATCTTTAAAGTTCAGCAATGCTTCAAATAGTTTGCTATCCTTTATAGCTCCATACTTAATTACCTCTGAAAGTCCATCATGAAGATATTTTTTATCCAAAGTACCTAAAACCTCAATATCTATAAACACAGCTTCTGGATGATAAAAGCTTCCAACAAGATTTTTACCTTTAGCTACATCTACTGCAACTTTACCACCAATACTGCTATCTACCTCTGCTAAAAGCGAAGTTGGTATTTGAACAAAGGGAACTCCTCTAAGTATGGTAGAAGCTGCAAAACCAGTTAAGTCACCAATAACTCCGCCTCCTAGAGCAATTATTAAATCCCCTCTCGTTATAGGAAAATCTAAAAGCTCATCATAAACATAAGTAAGGGTTTCAAAGGATTTACTACTCTCTCCAGGTTTTAAAACTATCTTTTTTACACTAAAGCCTTCATTTTTAAGACTATCTATAACTTTATCACCATAATATCTATTTACATTTTCGTCAGTAACTATCGCTATTTTTTTTCCGCTGAATATTTTAGAAATTTCTTTACCTATGGAGTTTAATAGCCCTTTTTCAATGTATATTGGATAAGTTTTATGAGAAAGCTTTACGTCAATTATGTTTCTTATCATTTAAGTTCACTCCTTTTCTTACCAGCCTTATCAAACAATTTCTTCATCCCTATGGTATCTTCATTTTTTACAGCTTCCTTTAATTCAGCTAAATTATTTTGGAACTCTTCAAGTTCTCTTACTATGTTTTCTTTATTTAAAACAAATAATTCTGTCCACAAGGAAGAATTAATTAATGCCACCCTAGTAGCATCTCTAAAGCTTCCTCCAACAAAATAGCTCTTTTCATTATCAAAACTATCACTATTCATAAGTGAAGCTGCAATAATATGCGGAACGCCGCTAGTGTAAGCTACATATTTATCATGAAGCTCTGGAGTTACTTCTATAACATTTTTGCAACCTATGTCATAGGCTAACTTTTTTATTATATTTATATTTTCTTTTTTATTTTTATCTGTAGGTGTTATTATGTAGTTTGCATTTTTAAATATATCCTTGGATGCGTAACCTATGCCACTAGCTTCTCTTCCAGCCATTGGGTGACCAGCTACAAAATCTAAATAATCGGGTATGAAAACTTCTACTTCTTTAACTATTCTCTCTTTTATACCTGAAACATCCGTTATTATTGCACCTTTTTTAAAGTTTCCAATATTATTTTTAATAAACTTTACTGCATCTAGAGGATATAAGGAAATTATTACTATATCAGATTGTTTAAGTGGAATATTGGCATCAATGTATCCTTTATCTATTATGCCCTTTACTTCTGCATACTGGATTGATTCCTCATTTACGTCTATAGCCCATAAATTTTTAGGGTTAAGCTCTCTAAGAGCCATAGCATAAGATCCTCCTATTAATCCAAGTCCTACAATAGTAATGCTAAAGTCCAAGTTTCTCACCTTCATATCTCCATTTAAACTTTTCTATTTCTTTTAAAGATTTCATAAGTGAACTAAATTCGTCTGGTACTATACATTGCTGTCCATCACATAGTGCATTGGCAGGGTCGTTATGAACTTCTACAATTATTCCATCTGCACCAACTGCTATTGCAGCTTTAGAGAGAGGTTCAACCATCCAATTTAACCCAGCTGCATGACTTGGATCAACTATTACAGGTAGATGGCTCAATTTTTTAACAGCTGGTATAGCACTTAAATCCAATGTGTTCCTTGTGTAAGTTTCGTAGGTTCTTATTCCTCTTTCACAAAGTATTACATTATCATTTCCTTCAGCCATTATATATTCTGCTGACATTAACCATTCTTCTATTGTTGCAGCAAAACCTCTTTTTAAAAGTATTGGTTTCTTTGTTTTACCAAGTTCCTTTAATAGCTCAAAATTTTGCATATTTCTTGCACCAACTTGAATAATATCTACATCTTCAACAAAGTTTTCTATAAATTCCGTTGACATTATTTCTGTTACTATAGGAAGTCCTGTCTTTTCTCTAGCTATTTTAAGAAGCTCTAACCCTTCAAGTCTTAGACCTTGAAAGCTATAAGGTGATGTTCTTGGCTTAAAAGCTCCTCCTCTTAAAAAGCCTGCACCTCCCCTTTTAACACTTTCTGCTATAGACACTATTTGCTCTTCACTTTCAACAGAACAAGGTCCTGCTATAACTGCTATTTCTTTTCCACCAATTTTATTTCCACATATGTCTATTATACTGTCATCTGGATGAAATAATCTATTTGCTTTTTTAAATGGCTCTTGTACATAAATAACCTTTTCAACTATACTGTTTGCCTGTAAATGAGTGTGGTCTATTCTACTTGTGTCCCCTATTATCCCCAATACACAATAGTTTTCTCCAAAAACAGGATGCACCATTAAATTTTCCTTTTCTAATCTTTCTTTAAACTGCTCAATTGCACTTTGTGTTACTCCATTCTTAATTACGATAATCATTAAATTTGCCCCCTTAGTATTATTATATAATAATTCCTAGCAGTTAAGCTAAGAAATACATAGCATAAAAATTCAATATATGAAAAAAGGAAACTCTTAATGAGTCTCCCTTTATATTTATATAGTAAGCCGTGCCTACAAAATACTTATCGATTTATTTAACCCATTGATATGAGGTGATATTAAATTTTTTTATGCAGAAAAAACCAGCGCTAAAATAAAAGCCCCAGCTATAATAAAAACCATATACTTTTTTAGAAACTTCCTTTATTAGCTTTTCCATCTGCACTCACCTATCTTTCAACTTTGTAAATTAAGTGTACTTTTTCATTATAACAAACGAGGAGTTATTGTCAACCTTTTATTGGCTATTCTGTTTAACTCCTTGCACTGATTTCAATTGAACAATATACTATATTTAGATTAAATTTTTAAAGTTATGAACTGAAAGGATTAGTTATGAAGAAAAAGGATATATTAGAATTAAAAAGACGATTAAAAAAAGATGACTGTACTTTTACAAAAATGTGCGGTTGCTACGTAAATTCAGAAAAAAATATTATATTAAAATTTAAAGAAAACTTTTTAAACTTAAGGGATGAGGAGTACTATAAATATTTAGAAATCGCAAAAAAAACCTTGTCTGGTACTATAGGTAACAACCTATTAGAACTTAACTTCCCATTTGATGAAACAAGCGTTAATAGCACTCAACTTTCTCTTATGGAACTAAAAAAAAGTGCCTTAAAGGACGATGCTATGCTTGATAGCTTCTACAAATTGATTATAGACAGCTATGATTATTCAGGTAATTTTCTAATTGTTATTTTTCATGATGCCTATGATGTTATTTCTCGTACTACCGATAACGGCAAATTAGATGAATCTGAAGAAGTTTATGAATACCTTTTATGCTCAATTTGTCCAGTAGAACTTACTGCAGCTGGTCTTGGTTATTTTGAAAGTGAAAATGAAATTAAAGCACGAACTCGTGATTGGGTAGTTAGTATGCCTGATGTAGGCTTTGTTTTTCCTACCTTTTCTGACAGAAGCAGTGATGTAAATTCTATTATTTACTATACAAAAAATGCAAAAAATCCACACCCCGAATTAATGGAGCAGGCTCTTGGCTGTAATTCAAAAAAGACAGCTTATGAACAAAAAGAAACCTTTAATTGCATCCTTAATAAAGCTGTAGGAGACGATAAGCAAAAAACAGACCACTTATTTATGGAAATCCAAGAAACTCTCAATAATATGATTGAAGAAAATAATGAAATTAATGGCAAAGATGCTGAGCCTATAATTATAAATAAAGATAATATTGGTGAACTTCTAACAGAAAGCGGTATTCCAGAACATATTTCTTCAAAGATAGAAGAATGTTACAATGACGAATTTATAGATGCTCCACCTATAGCTGAAAATTTAATAGATAAAAAAGCACTTGATAAAAATGAACAGCGAAAAAAGGAAGAAAGGCTTGAAAAAAAAGTTCAAATTTTAGAAGAAAAACTAGAGACAACAAAGAAAGAACTTGAAGCTAACAATGATACGGACATTATAGTAAAAGTTCGCCCTGAAAAAGTATCGGAAATAAAGTCACAAATAATTGACGGAAAAAAATACATTATAATTCCTATAGAAGAAAATGAACAAGCTAATGTAAATGGTATTGCTTCCTTATTGTAAATTTAATAATTACGTGAACTTCACTGTGACACTTTAAAAGTTATGGAATAGTATATAACAGGATATGAAACAAGCTGTTATGTATCCAATAGTTTATAACGAGGAGATAATAATATGGATAACGCAAAAGTTTATTCTGATCCTGTATGCAATGCAAGTGTCGTAAATTCAGAAACATTAACAGAAGCAGATAACCGCAGATGGCGAGGCGGAGATATAAAAGTTCCTAAAGTTCTTGCAGAATTTGTAATTCAAATAGATTCAGAATCAAAAATTAGATTAAATGAACCTGCATATGAAATAAAAAGAATAGAAAAGCAAGTATTTTTAACACAATGCAGATATATAGCACCAACTGATAAAGTTTTTATAGAAGGTTACATTAGAAAGAATATTGAATATGCCACACGAGTATGCACAACAGAAACTGGTATAGGCGGAGTTCTTAGAGATACAGTAGTTCACATTCCGTTTAGAGCTTACACAAAAGTAGACTTTAAGCACTCACCAAAAATTATTCCAAACCTTCCTCCACAAGTGGCTAGATATTTTGATGCAAAAAAAATGGGAAAAAATATTAGAGAAGCAGACAGATCCGATGTGGAAATATTTAACGAGCCAGTATTTTGTGAACTAGAATGGTCTGCAGTTTACGATGCTGATATAGACGATAAGGGTACTCCTATAACTGGTTTTATAAATGAAGAAGAATTCCAAGAATTCACTGATAAAGCCGTTGTTTATTTATGCATAAAATTGCTTCAAAAACAACAAGTACACTTCAAAGAGCATAGAAAAGGCTTTAATGAAATGGACATGATTGAAAATTCTTGGGACTCTCCAATCGATGCTTTAAAAAACAATACTAAAGACAAGGATGAAGATGACTAATACAATTATTTCAGCTGGCATTTTTTAAAATTGCCAGCTATCCATTAAAAACTTTAACCTTATATAAAATTTTTCATATTATATATTAACAGTAAATTATGGAGTGAATATATTGAGTAATCACAAGAAAAACAATAAAAAAACAGATTCCACTCTTAAATTTATAAGAAATTATATCAACGAGGATACCTTTGAGAAATTTGAAACAGCTTCAATCAAAATAAATCTATCTGACAACTTAAATTTACCTAATAACAATACTTGTAACAACGTATCTTCTAAAATAATAGCTAATTGTGAAAGTGAAAGTCTTAAACCAAATATTAACTTAGGCTTTTTCATTGTTAGAGTTCCAATAGTTATATCGGAAACCATTGTTCATATTGAATTAGAAAATAACATCACCTTTTCAAAACCTGCAAAATCCATTAAAGCTATACATCATAATATATATTTAACTGAATGTACACTTTTACCACAAATAAAAAAATTATTTTTAAGCGGCTATATAAAAAAAAGCATTGAATATAATGAGTGCACTAATATTGACAATTCACATTGTACAAACAATTTAAAGAGTATGTTTATTTCTGTACCTTTCAATATAGTTACCGAGATTGAATACACCTCTTTGCCAGAAGTTTTTGAAATAAAGAATGACAAAATAATTACTAAAGCTGAAGAAACCATATTTTCTGAAACTATAGGTGAAGTCAGTAAAATAAACTGTAATCTTGTACAGGCTAACTTTGAGGAAGTAAATATACTAGATGAAAATGAAAACATAGAATACTTTAAAAAAGTCACTCAAAAGATGTCAGTGAAATTAACCATACGATTAACTCAAGAGCAAAATTTTAATATTTCTAGTGTTTAATATCTTCCCTATTGGTTGTTACTTCTTATTTTTTTAAATAAATATCCGCCGCTTCAACCCTGTTTTTGACACCAAGCTTAGAGTATATATTAATTATATGAGTTTTTACTGTAGCAACAGATATACAAAGAGCTTCTGAAATTTCTTTATTTGTAGCCCCTGTTGCCAGTTCTTTAAGTATCTCCTTCTCCCGCTCACTTAAAATATCCTGTTTATTTTCTTTTGCTATATAAGATAAAATTTCATTTAAAAAATCTTTTTCTTTTTTTATTAGCCCTATACTTTTTTCGTTTCTTAAAATCTGTAATAAACTTAATATTCCTTCACCTTCAAGAATATATGGCTCGATAATTCTATTTTCATAGCTATAATGTATTGCTTCCTTCAGCAAATTAAAAATTTCTCTTTGGTTTTGTTTACCATCCTCTGTTAATATTTGAGTCTTTATTAACAGAGCATGAATTAATCTAGGTTTCACACAGTATTTTCGTAATACCTCTAAGGCTTCATTTACAATTCTTAGTGCTTCAACTTTTTCCTTTTGAATAATTAAAGCCTTAGCATAGATTAATTTATCTCTAACAAACAACTCTTTTTCACTTTTACACTGCTTTATAAAAGCATCAACCTCAGCTTCCGTTGCATTTTTAGATAACATAAGTAGCTGCATTAATCCAGAATAATAGGCAAACTGTTTGTATACATCAAATATCATAAGTCTATCTATTATATTCCTTATATCCTTATTATCTCCTGTTATTATTTTAAATTCAATAAAATTTCCTAAATATGCACCTTCCATTATATCGAAGCTTTTGTGAATTATTTTCTCAATAATGTTTAAATAATACTTAGCTTTATCAATTTCAAATTTTTTTATATATACTCCTATTATCCCTAAAGTTATGCTAACCTTAATTTTATCTAATATCGGATACTTTTTCTCCATCAAAAACAACTGTTCATATATTTTCTCAGCTTCTATAAGGTCTCCAAACTCTTCAATTATTTGAGCTCTTTGAAACAATGCATAGTATTTTAGGTATGGATTTTTATTCTTTTTCTCTATGTTCCCCAATATATCCAGTATAGCTTTCTTATCCTCATATCTTTCAGACAAAGATAATGCAAAGGCAGGAAATATAATTAAATACAAAATAGACTTTGAAATATTGCTAATATTAAGCTTTTCAATTTCAGAAAAAGCATCAAGATTAAATTCCAACAGTTCTTCAACATCCATATTGTAGAAAGCTAGGTTTGCAGTAAATTTTAAAATTTTCCCTATTTCAAGGTAATCTTCTCTACCGACTATGCTCTTATAGGCTTCATCAAACTTTTCAGATTCTCCATTACAAAAATGATGAAAAAGTCTTTGAAGCATTAAATCTTTGTTTTCAATTACATATTCTATTGGAATATTAATTAAAAAAGGCCATCCTTTTTGTTCCTCCTCAAACCTTTTAATTATTTTAATTGCCTTTTCATATTCATTTATAGAAAGAAAATGCTTTAAGCCTTCCTCAAAATCATAAATATTCTCATAAATTTCTCCAGCTAAATAGTGCATTTTTTTAATGTCAGTATTATCTCTTTTTAAAAATTCAAGCTTTAAAAACTCATTAAAAATATTATGATATCTATATATTCCTTTATCTTCATCTATACAAATTAAAAACAGATTTCTTTCTAAAAGTGTACTAATTAACTCTTCTGAATTACAAATATTAAGAAGCTTGTTACAAATTTCTTCATCAAAATAGCTGAGAATTGAAGTTAAAATTAAAAATTCCCTTTCTTCTTCTTTTAAAGCTGTGAGTATTTCCTTTGATAAGTAATCTATCATATATTTATTAATGATATTAATTTTTCCTATATTATTATTATTTGAAGCTAGGACAATTAACTGAAGTCCACCTACCCAGCCCTCAGATAGTTTAATTATCTTATTTATCTGTTCATCTTTAAAATTAGCCTTTAGGGTACTATTAATAAAAGTTTTACTTTCTTCTTCTGAAAATTTAAGCTCCTCATCACTTATTAAAACCATTCTGTCAGACATTAATAAATCTCCAAAATATATTGGCACTTCTTCTCTTGTCAATAAAACAAAATGCACATTATCATTTGCAAATTTTATAAAATATTCTATGGTTTGAAGTAAGCTTCTATCTGTTATGTTGTGAAAATCATCCATGATAATTATAATTTCTTCATCTACGCTTATATTGTTTATAAGCATTGTTACTAACTTCTCAATATCTTCTTTATTTATCATTATTTTAGAAAAATCCAATACTTCTATAGAATTTATAAGGTTATTTTTAACAGTCTCCAAAAGATAATACCAAAAGGAAAACAAATCATTGTTTCCATCATCTAAACTTATCCACTTAACATTTTGAAAAGCATTTTCTTTAACAAAAGAAGTTATTAATGTAGTTTTTCCACTAGCTGCTCCTCCCTTAATTATGCTCAGTTTATAATCTAAGATATTGTTTAGCTTTTCCATAAGCTTAACTCGTGATATATAATTTTTCCTCGGCTGAGGCATTATTAATTTTGTTGAAACAAACCTTATATTATTTTCCATTCTATCACCTTTGATTTTCAAATTACAATTATTTGCAAAACTAATTTAGGCATGCAAACTGCATACCTAAATTTTATACTAACTGTATACTTAATATCAATATTTTCCTTCACTGTATCTTTTGTAACAGATTCCAATACCTATTACAAACAATGTCATAGATAGCACAAGTATATAGCTAAGCTCCCCACAATAATTTAATATTGTATTCTTATTTTCAATTCCTTGTACTAAGTTTATATATTGTTTTTGAGGAATTAGATTTATTATTTTATCTAAAAACCTGTTTTTATTAGTAAAGGAATAAAAGCTACCACCTAGAATAGAAGTTAACATTACTATTAAATTTGACATCATAGCACTATCATCTGTATTTTCAATAACTGTGCTCATAAAAAATCCAAAGGCTGTAGAAAGAAAAACTAAAATTGCTAACAAATATGAATACTCAAAATAGCTAAAGCCTATGTCAACCTTAAAAAGTTGCTTTTCTATAACTATTACCAAAAATGTAGGTACATACATCATAAAAAAGTTAAAAATACAATGTGCCATCAAGTAGCTTTTCATAGAAATTGGAGATATTAAAGTTCTTTTTAAAGAGCCATTATTTTTATCATCGGAAAAGAACTTCATAAATATTGTTCCTTCAATTAATATAAACATAGTTAAATAACCTAATATATTCGTGCCAACCTTTCTAGTATCTCCAAAGCTAATGTTAGCTTTACCTTTTGTTTTAAGCATAACTTCCACATACTTTTTAAAGTCATCGCCTTTATAGGTTACAACCTGAAATTTCCCTTCACCCTTATCAGTAACTATGGCATCATATTTACCCATAGCCAGTTCTGACAATTTAGGTGCTGTTGTCATCTTATTGATATTTAAATATTTTGTATTTATATTTAATTCATTGGAATTTGTAACAAAGGCTATGTTTCCCTTAACCTGAAATTTTGCGGTAAAATAAACTGCTAAAAGTATAGTTAACACTGTTACAACTAATACAGTAACAATATAGTTCTTTTCTGCGTTTATTCTTAATAAATTATTTTTAATTATTTTAATCATTACACGTAATCCTCCACTTTAAAGGTTAATTTACAAAGTACTAAGCATAATACTGTAAGCACCACAAGTATTATTACTGTAGGAGTAAAAAAACTTAAGTCTTTATCATAAATTATTTTAAAAATACCTTGATTTACCCACTTAACAGGGGATAAATATGATATTTTTGCCACTACATCCCCAAAGTTGTCTATTTGAAAAAATACTCCCCCAAGTATTACAAAAATATTTAAAAAAGGACTAAGGGTTTTGTTTGCTAGGTTTTCACTCTTCAATAGACAGCAAAATAATACTCCTAAGGTACAAGAAAATAGATTGAGCATTGCTAATACTATTAACACATACCCAATATAATCCCCGCCATAATTTACATTAAAAACTATTTTTAAAAACAACATAGTAACTATCGAACAACCAGAAAAAAATACAAAGGTTGCTAAAATTTTTGATATATATATGGTGGAGATATTTATAGGCGAATACATAATTCTCAAATTACTAGTTTTCACCCTTTCCTCCATAAAGCTATTTGCTGCAGTCATAGCAACAAACAATGCTCCAAATACCATAATACTTACTCCGTAATAATCATAAGCAGAAAAGCTTTTTCCATTGTAATCTCCATTTGTTAAATAGCCTAAAATTAAAATAATACAAATTGGAAACAAAGTATTATAAATAAAAAGCACAGGGCTTAAAAATAAATTTTTTAAATCTCTTTTAAATACTGTAAACATAATTCCCCCTCCTAATCCCTTAACGTTCTTCCTGTCAAGTTCAAAAATACAGTTTCAAGACTAGCAGCACTACTGCTTATGTTGTTTATTTTTATGCTTCTATCCATGATTAGTCCAATTAACTTATCTAGGTTTTCTACTCCTTTTAAGGTTGTTATCTTTATATTTTTTTCGTCAATCTTAACTTTTTTAACTCCTTCTACCTTAAAAAATTCATCTTCATTAATGGCTAGACCTTCTTCTACTTCTACGTTATATATTTTTTCTTCTTCAAGCTTCTCCTTGAGCTCTTCCTTTGTTCCTTCAGCAATTATTTCGCCATGGTCAATAATAATTATTCTTGTAGATATTTCTTCAACTTCTTCCATGTAGTGAGTAGTATATATAATTGTTGCTCCATCTTTTTTTAATCTTTTTATAGAAGCTAAAATATGATTTCTAGATTGAGGATCTATTCCAACTGTAGGTTCATCCATGATTATAATTCTCGGATTATGGGCTATGGCACAGGCAATATTAAGCCTTCTTTTCATTCCACCAGAAAAGGTTCCTGGTTTATCCTTTCTTCTATCGGTTAAACCTACAAATTCCAGTGCTCTATCTGTGCATTTCTTTAGTGCCTCTCCTTTTATCCCATAAAGGGAAGCGAAAAATTTTACATTTTCCTCCGCTGAGATATTTTCATATATTGCTAAGTCCTGTGGTACTATTCCAAGATGCTTTTTAAAGCCCTTAATATTTTTTGAAATTTTCTCTCCTTCATATAGAATCTCACCCTTATCGCTTTTTAGGGCTGTAGCCAAAATATTTATAGTTGTGCTCTTACCTGCACCATTTGGTCCTAAAAAGCAAAGTATTTCTCCTGCTTCAATATGAAAGGATATTCCTTTCAATGCTTTTTTGTCCTTAAAGTTTTTTTCTAAATTTCTAACCTCTAATATTTTTTTCATTTAAAATCAACTCCTTATAATTCTATTGTAAAGTTTCAGCCATGAAAAAAAATCAACCATATGGTTGATTTTAGGGGTTGATTTTTTAATTTGAACTTACGTTTATATCTCCTGAGGAATCCCTTATAGTAATATTATTTTTATCATTACCCACAATTCCTTTTAATTGATTTTGTGTTTTACTTCCATCAAGCTTAATTGGAAAGTCACAATTAATATTTCCAAAGCTAGCTTCTGCATCTAATTTAAATTGAGCATTCTGTGGCAGTGACAGTTGCACCTTACCAAAACTTGAATTTATATCTACCATATTGTTGAAAACTTGAAACTGAACTTCTGTATCACCAGATGAATTATGTGAAGTTAAATCACCTGTAAAATCTAATGCTTTAATTTGTCCAAAAGAAGAAGTCATTTTTGATGTTTTAGTATGTAAACTATTTGCATCTAAATCGCCACTACTGTTTTCATATTGAAAACTATTTGCATTAACATTCTTAATTGTAGTTTTGCCAAAGCTAAGCTTGCAGCTTAAATCATTAAAATTAAATCCATTTAGATTTAAATCTCCTGACGAGTCATTTACACTTATATTTTTAGTGTACAAAACTGGCAAATATACATCTAACGTCAAATTGCCACTGTAATTATTATTATTATTATCATTCCAAAAATTACTTTTATTATTCTCACTTATAGTTAATGTACTTCCATCAGTATTTATTTCAAATTTAGTATTTGCAGGAACATCTCCATAAAGATGAGCCTTAACTGTATCGGAACTTTGAGGTATTAGATTTATTTCACTAAAATCTGTATTTATATTTATATCATTTATGCTACTGATACTAACAGTTTTCGTCTGGTCAAATTTATAATCTTTTTTATCAATCGCCTTTATGTTAAAACCCGTAAAATATAAGGTTATAAATCCTACAGTATAACCAAGTATGGCAATAGCTAAGAGAATCATTACAATTTTTTTCATATTTATCTTCATCTCTTCACCTAACCTCTAATCATTTTTATATTCCAAGATATATATTTAACTATAAATTTATAAGCAAACTTAAATATATATAACATACCTATAGTAATTAATGCTCCAATTAACCCTATAAATGGTCCTATTATAATGAAATTTAAAAATAATAGTGCAATAGCAGCAATGACAGTTACTGCTATGTTTCTTTCTCTACTCTCCATCATAACATATTCATGTTTTTGTTCCGTCCTTCTGTATTGATTTGCTATACTAATTGGATCTCCTAGTTCTTCTATGATTTCTTTTTCACTTTTTCCATTTTCATCACCAATTCTAAAATGTTCTTCATAGTCATATAATATGTCATTTTTTTCATCTTCACTATATCCTTCCAATGCCTTTTCAATAGTATACATAAACTCTCTTTTATTCATCTACATCCCCTCCTAAAACAACTACTTTTTAACAATGTTATTTACACCTTCTTGAAAGTTGTACCATTCTTCTAGTAATTTCTCTTTTTCTTTTTTCCCAAGTTCAGTTAGACTATAATACTTCCTAGGTGGTCCTTCTTGTGATTCCTTGAGATACGTAGAAAAATATCCTTCCTGATTTAACCTCCTAAGCAGTGGATATATTGTTCCATCGGAAATTTCAATATTCTTTGAAATTTGGTTTACCAGTTCATATCCATAACAGTCATTACCATCTAAAACTGCTAAAACGCAAAGCTCCAATATTCCTTTCTTTAATTGTATATTCATATAATTTACCCCTTGCTTTTGATTTTGTGTAACTATAGTATATCATTTACTACTGTTTATTACAAGGTACCAAATCATGTATAAATTATTTTTTACTTCCATTCAAAGTTTATTGTATAATAATATCTAACATATAAATTAGGAGATGTAACCATGAGATATTTAAAACATTATTTACCCTTAATATTTATTTTAATTATAGCCACTATAACTAGGATTATTTGGATTGTAAAAGTTCCCACTGTTCCTGTCTCAGATTTTCTACAATATTATAAGGGAGCTGTATCTATCGTTAACGGAAATGGCTATAGGGTCTACGGTCATATTTCTGCTTATGAGCCTGTAGGATATTCTCTTTTTTTAGCAGTTATATTTTTCTTCTTTGGCTCTTTTTATATTGTAGCTAAAATTGCCAATATTGTTTTGGCATTAATAGGCATATTGTTTTTGTTTTTAATTGTAAAAAAATATTTGAAGCTGAGCTTTGCTTATATTTGCACTTTTTTATTTGCAATTTTGCCAATAAATATAGCCTATACTAGCGTAATTAGTACAGAAATTATTTTCACCACGCTTTTTATAATATCCATATATGTCATTTTAAACAAACATGATATTAAATATTCCAATATTATTATTGGTATTCTTTTAGGTATTCTATCTTTAATTAAGCCATATATGCTTGTTTATAGCTGTTGCATACTTTTATATGAAATAATTAAATATAGAGCACTAAAGATTCCAATTAAAAATTTTGTTATAATAACATTTTGTTTACTTATAACCATATGTCCTTGGACCATTAGAAACTATTTTGTTTTCCATAAAATCATTCCCATATCCACCAACGGAGGCTACAACCTTTATGTAAATAACAATCCACAGGCAACTGGCGCATGGATGGATCCAAGAAAAATAAAAAATAGCATCGTAACAAAATATAGTGATAAAAATGATAAATTTTGGAATGAAGTTAAAGTGGATGAAGCAGGTAAAAAATATGCTTTTAAATGGATAAAAGACAACCCAATAGCTTTCATTAATTTAGGAGAAAAGAAACTTAAGAACACCTTCTTTACCACCGATTCTGGATATTGGGCTACTGGCTTCTTAGCTAATAATGAGCACTTCTCTTATGATGCTTTCCTTACTGCTTTAAATAGTAAAATTTTGTTTTATACAAACTTTTTCATACTTATTTATTTGATTATTTGCATATTTGAATTATTTAAAAGGAAGATAAAAGAAATTCATATACTAAGCATTGTAACTTTTTGCTTTTATTTTGTTATTATTTTTGTTTTTGAAGGGCAACCAAGATATCTATTTCCGCTATGGCCTATTTACATATTTTGTATTTTATACACTATACAAACATTATTTTTTTATATAAACAACAAATTTCTTTTGAAAACAAAATAATTTTAGTTTATAATTAGAGCATGACACATATTTTGTAAAATTTTCTGTAGTAGTTTATATTATATTGATGGAGATGATACAATGAACGCTATAAATTTTTCAAGCATTAATGAAGTATTAGATTATACTAACAACAAAAATGATAAAGGCTTTGTTATATTTTCCTCAAAAAACAACATTATTAAACTATCTTCTGCCATTTCTGATAACGTTATATTATGTTCAACCTCTGGAGAGTATAGCTCCTTTGGATATATTGACGGCGGCTTTACAGGTTTTGAATATGATCCATTAGATGCAGAGGTTGTAGAAATTTTATGCCCACCAATAAAAAGTCTTTCAGCTTTAAAAAGCGCTTATAATAAGGTACAAGCCAACAGCAATGCCTTTGCACTACTTTTATGCGATGGTTTAACTGGCATGGAAGAAACTATAATAACTACTTTTTTCTTTGCAAGAGAAGATTTTAAAATAATAGGAGGCAGTGCTGGGGATAATTTAGAATTTAAAGAAACCTCAATTTATATAGGAAGAAAAAAAGTCCATAGCATCGCTATTTTCTTTAATAGTAAGAAAAAAACCCACTTAATCAAGGAAAACATCTATACTCCTACAAATAAAAGAATGCTAATTACCGATGCAGATATTACAGGAAGAATTGTTAAAACCTTTAACGGAAAACCTGCCAGCCAGGAATATGCTAGAGTTCTCGGCGTAAGAGAAGCGGAACTTTCTAATTATTTTATGAATAATCCTTTAGGGAAGTATTCAAAAGAAGATGTTTATATATCATCTCCAATGAAGGTTAACGATGATAAGTCAATAACCTTTTACTGCCAAATGATTCCAAATACTTTTGTTCAAATTTTAGATCCTATAGATCCTATTTCACAATTAAACAATACATTAAAAGTTGCAGCAGCCTTTAATCCAAGCTTTGTTTTAGCTATAAATTGCATACTAAGAAGCTTGAAATTTCAACAGGAAAGCATTTGGCCAAGCTTTGATCGTAAATTATTAGCCTTTTGCAAAAATACTACTGGTTTTATAAGTTACGGTGAACAGTTTTATAAAAACCACGTAAATCAAACGATGGTAATGATGATTGTGGAATAACTATTGGAGGTAATATAAATGTTTAATTCAAATAAAAATTCAGAAATTTCTAAAAGTACTTCTAGCACTCCTAAAGCTTTATCTATAAATAATGAGGATTGCTTTACTTATGTGAATGAAGTAATGGAACTAGCTACTCAAATTGAAAATAATTCTAGCAGCATTTTAATAGAAGAAGGAAACATAACCACTGGACTAGATACTTTGCTTAATGGAGTAGAATTCACTACAAATCAAGTAATGGAAGTTAGCAAACATTTGCATGTATTAACTAAAAATAGCGAGATTACTAATGAACAAGTAGATAATGTATTTGACAGCCTAAAAAATTCAGAAAAAGAAGTTGAAATTGCAAAGGAAAACTTTGATTCCTTATCAAAACAAATGGACACTGTAACAGAAGTTTTTAATGACTTTTTCAATTTATTTTTAGAAATAGAAAAAAACTATACTAGCATAAAGAAACTTGCTAACATAATAACCGGCATAGCAAACCAAACAAATCTACTTTCTTTGAATGCTGCTATCGAAGCCGCTCGCGTTGGAGAAGCAGGGAAAGGGTTCTCAGTAGTTGCTAACGAGATAAAAAAATTATCTGATGATACTCAAAAAAACACCAAAGATATTGTTGATTCCTTAAAAACTATGACCTCAACAATTAATATGCTTAATAAAAAATCAACTGAGGGAAATGAAGTTATGCTAACAACAAGCAACCTAATAAAAAATTCTGAACAGCTGCTTGATAATATTGTTTCTTCTGAAGCAAATATGAAGATTCATGTAGAAACAGTAAAGGAGTCTCAAAAACAAAACATTTTAAGCGTTAACGATATTTCAAAAAATCTTTCAAATATTGTTGAAAAGTCACAAGTAGAAAATGAAGAGTTTGAGAATTTAATTTTTAGCGTTCAAAAAAAGGCAGATTATTACAAATATATAGTTAATCATCTTAGACAAATTAAAATGCTTAAAGAGTGAAAAGGCTTTGATAGGTAGATTTTTCTACTTATCAAAGCTTTTTTAATTAATCTTCTACTATTTTTTTCTTTGCAATATCTACTGCTTCTGAAACTTTTTCAATATGTTTGTTTATATTCATAGCTTCTCCATTTTTATCTTCAAACTTAATCTTATGACCAGTAATTAATGCTATTACAGCACCTATAATAGATATATGCGGAGGTATTATAGCAAATATTATTACTAGGGTTAATGGAAGTGCTATTACTACATTGTCACCCTTTTTAATAATAAATTTGATTTTGTTACCTTTTTTAATAAGCTTTTTTACTCCATGCCAAAAATTATGTTCGGAATTTTCAGAAGGTTTGTATCCATTTGTTTTATTTTGTCTCTCTAGATAAATCAAAGCTTCAACCATATCTCCATTGCATTTTTCAAGCGCAACCTTAGCATCTTCGTAATTTACATTTGCTCTCTTTCTTAATTCATCAATAGCTTCTAATTTTATACTCATTTTTAATTCCTCCAATTAATTTTATTTTATGTTTTTATTATATGTAATATAAATTAGAGAAAAATTAATGAATCATTAGAATTTGATTAGAAATTAATATTTTAAAAACGTAATTATAAACTTTGTACCTTTTTTTATTTCACTTTTTACATCTATATAGCCATTATGAGCTTCTACAATAGATTTTGAAAGTGCAAGTCCTATTCCTACAGAGTCACTATTTTTCGATGTTTTTCCTTTGTAAAACCTTTTAAAAATGTTAGGCAAGTCATTTTCATCTATTCCTTCTCCATCATCCTCAATCTCAACTCGTATGTATATTGGATTTTGATAAAGCTTAACCCATATATGTCCAAACTCTGAGCTATGCTCAAAACAGTTTTTAAGTATATTAACAAATGCTTCCTCTAACCACACTGTATCGTGCTCAAAATATATATCTTCAGTTTCATTTAAGTTAATAATAACCTTTTTTTCATTTAGAT
>JAJXWJ010000155.1 GCA_021781655.1 Bacillota bacterium
TGAATCCTGCTAAATGCTACGCATTACGTAGGATTACAACCTTAGGAAAATTTGAGGTGATACCATTTTCAGAGGGAAAGAAAAAATCCTTTGGTGGCAAAGCCTCAAGGATTTTTCGAAAGGATTACGCTCTATTTTAAAGAGGTGATTTTAAATGTTCTTTGCTGCAATTTTTGGCATAACACAAAAAGAAGATGTAATTAGAAAAATTCCTAATTTAATATGTAGGTCTTGTGGACGCATTACGTCTTACCAGTTAGTTAAAAGTAGTTATGTATTTCACTTGTTTTTTATTCCAGTTTTCAGCTGGAAAGTAGAATACTATTTATCTTCAGATTGCTGCAAAAGTATTTTTGAACTAACCATAAGTCAAGGAAAGGATTTGGCAGAAGGTAAGGATAGTGTACTGGATAATTTAAACTTAAACATAACAGAAGAAAATTGTGCTGTTAATGACATAATATGCTTTAATTGTAAAAACAAAGTTGAAGCAAAGTTTGAATATTGTCCTTATTGTGGCTCGAGGATAAAATAAAAAATAGAGTAAATAAAAATTTTTTGTTGCGTTTTTATCACATTTGTAATACAATATATATTGTCTTAGGGGTATGGCTCAACGGTAGAGTAGTGGTCTCCAAAACCATTGGTTGTGGGTTCAAATCCTACTGCCCCTGCCACACAGCAAGCTTTCCGAGTATCGGGAGGCTTTTTTTACGTTCAAATAACACAACCGTAACACAACCCAGAAAAATTTTAAATTAATATAAGGGAGGGAGATATATTGTGAGTAATTATATTTTTTTAATAATTGATACTTATAATGAAAAAGAAAAAAATAATAGTAATATTAAGTCGAGAATTAAATTAGCAGATTTTGCAAAAGAAAATAAACTTTCAGTATTTGTATTTTTTTGCTTATAGTAGCATCAGTTGGTTTTGTATTAAGTTCATTTTTAAAAGTAGAAAATAGTAATATATATAGTTCAATATGTTTTGCAATTTATATAATCATATTTATACTACTAATTCATTTATCAGAAAAATCAAATCAAAGAAGCTATAAAAAAAATATAGAAACATATGATATAAAATTAGAAATTCTAAGAGAAGTATTAAAAAATGATTTTAAATTGTATGAATCAAATAAAGTTCAAGAGTTAATCAAACAGAGTGATACAATTATTGATAAATTTAAATTAAGTAGGGATATATTAAATCCAATTTTGAATTTATCAAAAACAGTAGTCTTTCCAATTGTAACTTTTTCAATTGGTTTGGATGTAAAGAAAGTTGATTTTAATTTACGAGAGATAGTTATATTTACATTTTTACTAATAATAACTATATTCATGTTTTTAGGAGTGTTTTTTGTATTGAAAACACCAATTGAAAACTATTTTGATAGTATAAGTAATAAGACGATAAATATAAAAGGAATGCTAATTGATATTTATATTAAAGATTTCATTGAAGATAAAAAATAATAATTAAGGTTTATGGAATAGTCATCAGACTATTCCATAAATAAATCATTAAGCTTCTCTACAGCCTTTATTTTTTCATCTGGCATTACATGAGTATAAATATCAGTAGTAGTTTTCATATTGCTGTGTCCCATAAGAACTTGTACTGTTTTTAACGGAACTCCATTTTCAAATAATCTTGTAGCAAAGGTATGTCTTAAAGAATGAAAATTTTTATATTTTATACCTGCTCTTCTTAATGCTCTTTCATAACTTCTAGTCAAATTTCTTGTATCAGTAGGTTCACCTATTTCATTAGGGAAAAGTAAGTCATTATCAACATAAATTTCAGATGCTAATAATTTCTCTTCATCTTGTCTCTTCCTATGTTTCTTTAATTCTTTAAGAACAATAGAAGGTATAGGAATAGTTCTTTTACTTGATTTGGTTTTAGGCTCTAGTTCTAAAATTTCAGTTTTATTTTCAGAATTTTTATTGTTAACGATATGAACTCTTTTAAAAGTTCTACAAACATTAAGGGTTGAATCTTCAAAGTCAATATCATCCCATTTTAAACCTAAAACTTCACCTATTCTAAGACCAGTTCCAAATACTAGCATTATTAATGCTTTATGCCTATGTTTTTCAAGTGATCTTATAAATTGTTTTTGCTCTTCTATTGTGAAAATTTCTATATCTTTCTTAGCTTTAACTTTGGGGAGAGTAACACCATTGCATGGATTAAAGAGAAGATATTGCTCTTTTACTGCTTGTGTAAGACATGGACGGAGAACTTTATTAATACTCTTTAATACATTAGCATTCTTATTTTCTTCTCTAGTTAAATAGTTAAAAAATGTCTGTAAATTTGAGCTTTTTAAGTCCGTTAATTTTATATTTCCTAGATTACTTTTTTCGATATAATTTCTATAAACTCCATCATAAACACTTAGCGATGATGGTTTTAAATCGTTTATCCTATATTCATATAACCAAATACGAACCCATTCTTTTAATGTTATTTTTTCATCAGATTGAATCATGTTATTAGAATATTTAGTTTGATAATTTTTTGCTTTGTTTATTGCATCCATTTTTGTTTTAGCATAAAATTGTTTTCTAATTAATTTACCATTGTCATCTCGACCAATTGTAATTGTTGCTCTCCAACCATCTTTATATTTACTTATTGAACCTTCACCATTAGCTTTTTTTGTCATTTTAAATTCCTCCTATTTTTTACAAATTAAAAAGGCTATAAGTTCAAGCGACTTACAGCCTTTCAAATGATTAATTTATGTTTTTAAAAATGATTACCAATTTGATTTTCTAACCATTCATCAATTTTTGAACGGATAATTATTATTTTGCGTCCGCAACGCAACATAGGGAAACCTTTTTTATTCACTAATTCATAACATTTATTTTTGCCTATGTTATATTCTTCTGAAAATTCTTCTACTGTCATAGTTTTTTTGCTTTTAATTTTTTTGACGTTAATCTTTCTTACTTCCACATTAAATTCCTCCCATTTCGACTAAAATTTCTAAATTACCAAATTACCAAATTACCACATTACCAAATAAATATTAAGTATTATAATATAGGTATACATGCAATAATATAATATTTAATTATTAAGCAATTTGTTTCTTTTTTATAAAGAAGTGATTTAAGTATTTTTTTATCAATTTTTTTGTTTTTGTTTTATTAACTTTTAAATATTATGAAATTGTAGGAGTAAATGTTTAAGATTAAACTTAGACTTTAATATAATTAGAAGGGGTTGTATATATGGGATATGTATGTAAAGAGGTTGCAAAAGAAATAAAAAAACTATTAAAAAAGAACAGAACAATTAAAAAAGTTTATAAAGGATGTGTTGAAGAGTTTGATGTTGAAACCGGTAGCGTAAATAAACTAAAAGTCATAAAACGTATAATGTATGGCCGTAATAGTTTTGAATTATTAAAGTCGAAAATACTTTTATATGAAATGATGCATCATTAAATCAACAAACTTTGGAAAGAACCGATTTACCGTTTACGATATAAGTGAAGATAATATTCTAATTCTAATGGATAAAATGTACAAAGAATCATTAGTATATTTGAGCAAGATATTAGAAGTTGCCTTAAAATTTATAAATGTTTAATGTAATATACTTTTTAACGTTGTAGAGAATATTTCTTAATAATGATATAATCTCGTTTTCGACACTTAAAAAATAAAAAAGAGAAGAAAACCCATATAAATAGAGGTTTTTCTTCTCTTTTTCTATTTCAAAAATGTTGTATGGAATTTTTAATTTGAAATTTTTTTA
>JAJXWJ010000156.1 GCA_021781655.1 Bacillota bacterium
AAATTTAATGATAGATAAAATTTTAGCCTATAATCCTATGATATTGGAAGGAATTGAGAGATATAAGGATGCAAATAGGGATTTTACACTTCTAATATTTATTGGCACTTTATTAATAGATTTCCCTTTGATTTCAGTATCTTGTTGTATAGTGTCTATGTTTTTTACTATGAAAATGTTGCAATTTATAAGGTATAAAAGCATAAATAATATAGTAATTGAATTAGCAAAAGATTTATCATTTAAAGGTATATATAATAAAGAAAAAGTAGAGGATATGCTAGATGATTTTAAATTTAAATATGGAGAAGATGTTATTGAATATGAGGAATTAGTAAATATGTTAGATAAGTATGATACTTTAGTAACTAAAATTGAGCATGTTTTAAAAAGTATTAATATAAAAGAAGAAAGAAACCTTAATGATGAAGATAATTTCCTAAAAAGGGGAGAAATATCATTTCTTAATAAAGAAGATAATATAATTTGTGAAGTTACTAAAGGGAATCAGTATAATGGTAGAGAAGTTTTTCATTGTTATAAAGATATCAATGAAAAATTATCTGTACTTTACAAAAGAGAAAATGGTAACATTAAAAGGGTTAATAAAGCCATAGAATTTTTTGATGAACAATCATACAATAGTCAAGATGCAGTTGTAATAAAAAATACAAATAAAGATAATAAAAAGCTTACAATATATTTATATAAGAAATCTTCAAATTTACAAAAAAATGCATTGTAGCATAATTAATTTTAACCTATGTTTATATATACTTATAGTTGAGAATCATGATTATACTTGGAATTTTAATTATTAAAGTTTAATGACCAATGATAAAGGATTAATAATTCCCTCTTATTAATTAAATTACTTTAAATATCTCTGTTTTTCTTAGAATATCATATATATCTGATTTAAGATTAATTTAATATTAAATATTTAAATACAAATTACCCATGATTTTATAAATTTAAGTATAAGAAACTAGACCTATTGGATATAGGCTTTTTTAAAATATGTTACCCTAATCATTCCAAAGTGACTATAGTTAATTACATTCCCATGTATCACTGGATCTTAGTCCTAAATTCCTTCGTACTTTATATCTATAGTTGGAATAAAAGCTAATGTTGAGCAGCCAGGTCTATGCCTTAAAATTGAAAACAAGCTTTTCCGTGGGTTAAATTTGTATTAGTCTAAAATTTTTCTTAAATCAGATTATTTTTATTATAAATAGTAGTAATTGTTATTATTCTAAGCTACCGTGACGAATGTTTTTTTAAATGCTAACTGTGGGTTATAACTAGTATTTCTTTTTGCTATTCCCCAAAGTATTCTGAGAAGTTTACATATAAGTGCTATAATTGACTGCATAGGTTTTAATGGATTATTATTTCTAGTTTTATAATAATTATGAAGCTCACTAAATTCTTTATTATGTTTGATCATGGGAAGAATTACCCTAAATAAATAGGATCTTAGTCTTGAGTTTCCCCTTTTTGATATAACTGTTTTTCCTTTACGGGCTCCAGATTCTGCTATTCTTAAGTTAAATCCACAATATGAAATTAATTGTTTATAATCATTAAACTTATCAAAGCTACCTATCTCAGAAATTATGTTAGCTGCACTTACTATGTTCATTCCATCTATTTCTATCATTTTCTTAACCATTTCATGTTCACTAAGTAGTTCCGAAATTCTTTTTTCTGTATTGTCTATTTCGGATAAAATTGCTTTCAAAATTCCAATATTGAATTCAAACTGCATTTTCTTTCCTTCGCTAACTTCAATACCGATGCTAGCATTTGCTAGTTCTTTTAATTTCATTAATTTATTTTTACTTAAGCAAGTTTTTGATTTACTTTTAATATCTCTATATAATTCTTCTATATCGATATTTGAAATATCCTTTGGACAAAATATTTTATCTAACAGTATTAATGAACTTTTACAAAAATAATCACTATAAAACTTGCTATACTCTGGGAAAACTTCATCTAATATTCCTATCAGACCATTTTTTAATGAAACAGACTCTTTAATAAGTTTTTCCCTATAAGATACTATATCTTTTATGTTCTGTTCTTTTTCTGAAAGTTCAAGTCTTTGTTTATAACCTTTAAGTATAGCTGTTTTAGCGATAGCAATGCTATCTACGGTGTCTGTCTTCACAGTTTCATAGAAAAGCTTTCTAACGTTTATAACATCTTTAACGTCAACTAAAACCGTCTCTATTTCATTATCCAAATTTTTGAGACCATAATAAATGTTTTTCCAATAGATTCCTGTCGGTTCCATAGCTACTAATACAGAAGTTTTTTTGTATTTAATTTTTAATGTATCAATATGCATTAACAGTTGTTTAAGCCCAAATATATCTCTAGTGAAAATAATTTTTTTACCTAGTTCATTTCCATTGAAATCTGTAATTCTCGCGTATTGTTTTTGCTTAGCAATATCAATTCCTACTATTAAATATGATGAATCTAATTTACTTTTATCTGTTTTACCTTTATAATTTAATTGTTGCATTTTGCAACTCACCTCCCGTTTTTGTTTTGCTTAAGCAACTTAATAATAACACGGAGGTGCTTTTTTTATCAAATTTCATATTTGATTAATAAACAGGAATGTTGAGCATTGATAATTGTTAATTAACTATAGAAAAACAAAAGGAATACTATTCAAAAATAAATAGCACTCCTTATTATTAAAAAGCCTTAAGTTACGCTAGTCAATGCTATTACGCCTTAGTAAGCTCATAATAATCTATTATATTTAAATACCATCCTTAACGAGTTTTATATCAGCATTCATAAATTCATTGGTTAAATGCACCATACCATCTAAATAATCTTTGTTGCTATCTTTCGATAATATTACTTTAGGAATTATATTATTTGCTGCATAGCCTTTACACTCTTCATTTATCTGTTCTATAAGATGTCTTCTTAAAGTATCTCCACCAACTACAATAAATTCAGGATTTATAATGCAATTTAAAATTGCTATAACTTTCCCTACAATATTTGTATATTTTTCATCATCGGGATTATTATTTAATATATTTACTAAGTATCCTTCATTTCCTATTGGCATAAGCCCTAACTCACCGGCAAAATTATTTTCTCCTCTTATAAGATTACCATTTGCTATTATTCCAGCACCTACCCCAGCTTTGTCAAAATGAATATATATAAGATTTAATGATCTAATATTTACTTCTTTCATCTTCTTTTTATAATTTAAACTAAATCCTAAGGCTATAGCATTTAGATCATTTTCAAGTACTACCGGAATGTTAAATTTCTTTTCAATATGATTTCCCATATCAAATTTTTCCCAATTATCAAGTGCATTCCCTGAAAAATAATTTCCCTTATCAACTACTCCAGGTACACCTATTCCTATAACTTTGATATTATTATCTTCAGTAATTTCTTTTATAAATTTATCTAAAGATTTTTTATATGTCTTCTCATCAAAATTCACTGTATCTTTTTTTATAATTTCTGCTAGAGTATTAGCTAATACGTAGTTAATTAACTTATTTTCAATATAAAAAGATAGCAAAATATCATTGTTTAAATTAAGAGCATACATTTCAGCTCTTCTTCCTCCGCTAGAATCATCAAGTCCTAAGCTGACTATTTCATTATTTATTAGTAATTCTTCTAGTAATGTTCTTACTGTAGTAATGCTAATTCCTGTGCTATTAGTAATTTTCGC
>JAJXWJ010000068.1 GCA_021781655.1 Bacillota bacterium
ATAAATGGAAAACTAGATTTTAAAGAGCTTGAGAGCTGGTATAATGGATATTTTACTGCAACAGGAATTAAAGTTTATAATCCTCGTTCCGTAGTAAAGTCTTTACAAAATAACCATTGTGAAAGTTATTGGACAAATACTGGTGCGATGGATGAGGTTACAGAGTATCTTAAATATAATGTGTTAGAAATTAGAGATGATGTTATAGCGATGGTTTCTGGAGAAGAAATTGATATAACTATAGATGAAGATTTTAGAGCAGGTCAAGGAACACCAAGAACTAAAGAAGAAATATATTCAGCTATGATTGAACTTGGGTTTTTATCCTATAATGATGGATATTTAAGGATACCTAATAAGGAGCTTATGAAGGAATTTGAAAAGGCACTAAAGGATAAATCCTTTGGTTATGTTTCGAAAATATTAGAAAATTCAAAAAGAATGCTAAAAGCAACGGTTAATGGAGATACAAAAACTGTGGAAGAGATATTACATGATATTCACAACTCAGAAATACCAATATTACAGTATAATGATGAGAATAGTTTATCTTGCGTATTAACTTTGGCATATCTTTCTGCTAGGGATACCTATAGAGTAGTACGTGAGGAAAAGACAGGAAAAGGCTATGCAGACTTTGCGTTTCACCCTAGAAGAAAGAACGATACCCCCTTTATAGTTGAACTAAAGAAGGATGAAACTCCAGAGATTGCAATAAATCAAATAAGAAAAAAAGAATATGTAGAAAAATTTAGA
The DNA here is from genome assembly GCA_021781655.1 of Bacillota bacterium. Lineage (GTDB taxonomy): Bacteria > Bacillota > Clostridia > Clostridiales > Clostridiaceae > JAJXWJ01. Next base: position 757 of record JAJXWJ010000068.1, read on the forward strand.
AAAGAGAATGAAGGTAAGAGGATATTAGCAGTGGCAATATGCTATGACTCAAAGGAAAAGGAACACAATTGTAAAATTGAAGAAATCTAGAATTTATTTGTAGTTTTTGCGTCAAATCTATATAATAGAGGAGGGCAAGACTTTGAAATATATTAATGAAACTTTATTTCATTTTAAGTAGACATTGTAAGTTAAATTTATATTATTAAATGAGGGCGAGATTTTGGAGGTTAAAGTAATTTTAGCAAATGAAGAAAATGCGAATATTATAAAAAATATTTATCCATTGTATTTGCATGACTTATCAGAGATTTATGGAAATATACCTAATGAATATGGGATTTACGAGGATGTGCCTATAAAAACATTAATAGAGCAATATGATGTTCAAAATGTTTGGTTCCAAAATCCTAATAAACTATTTCCATTTATTATAATGGTGGATGGAAAACCAGCTGGGTTTGACTTGGTATCAATTGGTGAATTTGCGCCTGAAGGAATGAATTATTATGTTTACGAGTTCTTTTTGTTAAGACCATATAGGGGAAAAGAGATTGCATCAATCGCAGCAAAGCAGATATTTGATAAATTTTCAGGAAAATGGGGATTATATGTGGCTCAATCAGGGACAAACCCAAGAGCAGAAAAGTTTTGGAGAAAAACTATTAGCGATTATACCAAGGGTAACTTTGAAGAAAAGCATGGTGCAACATTTGATGGAGATAAACTAATATTTATATTTAATAATAAATTCAAATAGATAGCAAATTTAAGTAGCTTCAAGAGTATTAAGTAAAAGTAAATTGCTTGGGGAGTTATAAAATGAATTTTAATAAAATTAGAAAGATTACAATAAACTCAAAAGTAAAGTTATAAATTATCAAGGGAAGTGGCAGAAACTATTATAGGAATCATTAAATTTTGATAGAGTAAAAAACAATATAAGGGTTATCTGCTTAGATAAATCAATAAGTATGTATATTAAAGTAGGATTTGTAAGAGTATTATAGAAAGCAGATAATTTATGGTAATTAGCAATTTATGATTTGGAATTATATCGTAATTATGTAGGTTTTACACAGAAGAATAAAATAGGAAAACCTCACTTAAAGATGATACGGTGAACCGTATAATAAATAAAAGATAATAAGTTAAATTAAAGAAATAAAATGTTGTTTACAAAATTAATTAAAAATAAGTGTTTATTTTTATTATAAAATTGATATAATATAAGTAAATAGTAGTAAAATAAAAATAGGGCAAAACATACTGCAATATGTTTTAAACCCTATAGTATATAACTCTAGTTGTTTAGGCAACTGGTATCACTATAATTTTTATAGGAATAAAAAATTAGTAGCTATCCAATTCGACCTGGGGCTACTATTTTTTTGACATTTTATCTATAAGTAACACTATAAATGTTAATAGTGCTAATAAAAATAATCCTGCCTGAAATAGTAACATTAAAGTATCGTTACTCATATGTATCACCTCCCTTCTTACGAAGAGGTAAGTGATACCAGTAGCCCACAAAAACTATTAAATTATACACGGAAATTATATCATAATGAATTAAGAGTTACCATAGAAAATAAAGGCAAGGGCATAAAGGTTAGAACGTCTAAAGTAGAAACGGAAAAAGTGTACAGTTGTAAAATAGTGTATAATAACTATATAATAGTAAATTATTACGTAACAGAACTTTTTATAGGAGAAAAATAATGAATAATGAAGAATATGAAATAATAATAAAGCAAACTTGGTTCAAGTTGTTAGTGGATGGTGTTTCTAAATTTTACACAAAACATGAAGTTCTTGAAAAATACGTTAAGTTATTAGAAACAGAGGGTTTTGATACTTACTCTTTTGACTGTAATGATTGGGAAAATGTAAACTCATTCTCAGACGATTATAGGATTAAGATTACTAAAGGTGAGTCAATGTCAGATATTTTATCTGACAAAGAAGGATATGTATTTATATTTAAAAATTTTGAACAATTTTTTATAAATCATTTTAAAGATGCAATTTGTGTGATTAATATAGTTAAAAATATATCAAGAGAGTACCTTTTATTTGGTAAAAAACTTTTAATATTTTTAAATTCTAATGGTAAAACAGTTAATAAAAAATTGGTACAGATAAATGAACCACTAATAACTCCTATCAGAATGATAGACAGCGATTTTTCAGAAGATACGCTAAGGAGAAAGAAAGAGGTAAAAGAACGTATTGAAAAATAAAGTTGGAAATTAAAAAAATAGATAATATAAAAGTTATCCATTACAACCGTTACGGTGAACCGTGCCATAAGTAGTCGCAAACTTTTTGTTTGAGCTGAGGGGGGTATTGTAAAACTATTTAGTTTTGCAACACCCCCTGATAACTTTATCTTGTAGATAGGAGAAGCTATGGATACCAAAATATTATCACAACCTTTAGAAGGATTTTTCGGGCAAACTTGTAGAATTACCACAATGTTGTATTCTAAGATCTTTTATTCACTAATGTGAATTTTAATAGGAGATGTTAAGTTGATTGAATTACAAATTGTAAAAGCCTGAGAAAAAGAAGTTTTATATAATATTTCCCCAAAATATCTTTATGAAATGACATTTGTCATATAGCTAAATGAAAAAAGTAACTATTTCACATAATAAATCGGACATATAATTAAAGCATAGAAAAGATAATTAAGGAGTTGGGACAAATGCCAATATTAGAAATAAAAAATTTAAAGAAGAAGTATAAAGATTTTGTAGCAGTAGATGGTTTGAATTTAAAAGTGGAAGAAGGAGAAATATACGGACTTTTAGGACCTAATGGTGCAGGTAAATCAACAACTATAAATACAATTTGCGGACTAAATAAAATAGATGGGGGAGAAGTAAATGTTTTTGGTAAAAGCTTTAAAGGAAATGAAATAGAAATCAAAAAAAACATTGGAGTAGTACCACAGGATATAGCTGTTTTTGAAGAACTTTCTGCCTATGAAAATGTAGAATTTTTCGGTAAATTAAATGGAATGAAAGGCTCAATTTTAAAAGAAAGGGTTGACGAAGCACTAGATTTTGTAGGGCTTTTAGATAGAAAAAAAGATAGACCAGGGGCATATTCTGGTGGTATGAAAAGAAGACTTAATATAGCTTGTGCAATAGTTCATAGACCAAAGCTTATTATAATGGATGAACCAACAGTAGGAATAGACCCACAGTCAAGAAATCATATTTTAGAATCAGTTAGAAAACTAAATGAAATGGGCTCTACTATTATTTATACATCTCATTACATGGAAGAAATAGAAGCTTTGTGCTCTAAAATTACAATAGTGGACCATGGTAAAGAAATTGCAACAGGCACAAAAGAACAGTTAAAGGAATTGATTTCAAACGAGGAAAAAATCCATTTTGAATTGTCTAGCACAGAAAAAGCATTGATAGAAGCTATTAAGACAATAAAAGGAGTTAAAGATTGCTATCTTAATAGTGACAATAGTGTAACGGTAATATCAGAAAAGAATAGTGAAAACATAAGTAGTATTACAGCTAAAATAGCAGAATATAGGAGTAAAATTATTTCTATAAATGTTGAGAAACCTAGCTTGGAAGGTGTATTTTTAACTCTTACAGGAAGAATGCTTAGAGATTAAGGAGGCAGAGAAAAATGAATATAATAAATATAGCAAAAGTTACCATTTTGAGAAATTTACGTGACAAAAGATCTCTTGTTATGTCGCTCTTGCTTCCCATTGTTTTAATAATGATATTGGGTAGTGCTTTGAGCAGTGCTTTTTCAGTACAGAGTTTGGGAAAAACAACGGTATACTATTATAATGCAGATAATGGAGACGTATCTAAAAATTTTGATGACTTTCTAAAGATAAAAGATATTAAAGATATTATAAACGTTAAAAATGTAAAGTCTTACAATGAAGGCGTAAAGCTAGTAAATAGCGGAGAAGGAACAGCACTTATATATATTGATAAAGGATATTCAGATAATATTAATAAAGATAGCAAGGGAACAATACAGCTTTATGAAAGCAAAAGTGATTCTGTTAGAAATTCTATCGTAAACAGCGTTATAGACAGTTATAATACAGCTGCAAATACAATGATGACTTCATCTAACATAGCAAAGAAAAGAATGGAATATGTAACAAGCGAAAATGTTAAAGAAAATTATTTAACTATAACAGGTAAAACACCTAGAGCAATAGATTACTATGCAGTTACAATGATAGTAATGATAATAATGTATGGGGCTAGCTATGGCTGCAGTGAGCTTGATGAAATTTATTTTAAAAATATTGGAAAGAGAATTAAAACAACAAAGGTAAGGGCTTTTGAACATATAACTGGTGTAGTTTTAGGAGCTATTTTCACAGTACTTTTGCAAGGAGTTGTTCTTGTGGCTTTCACAAAATATGTTTACGGTGCAAACTGGGGAAATAACCCACTGCCAATTATATTAATTATGATAGCTTTATCTATTTTATCAACTTCCATCGGAGTAATGGTATCAGCTGTAATAGGCGATTCGGAAAGAGCCAATTCGTTAATAAGAGTAATAGTTCCTATATTCACCTTTGTATCAGGAGGATACTTTAAAATACCTTTAGGTAACAGCCCAATATTAAATTATGTTCCAAATAAGCTTGCACAAACAGCTCTATTTAATACGGTTTATAATGGTTCTTGGTCGGTTATAACTAATAATATAATTATGATGTTTATATTATCAGCTGTACTTTTAATAATAGCTGCTATAAGCGGAAGGAGGAAGCTTGCATGACAATATTTTTTAATAATATAAAAAGAATTTTTAGAAAAAAGGTAAATTTATTAGTAATGTTTGTTGTTCCAATTGCATTTATAATCATAATATCCATGCTATCAAACTCCAGTAGTTCTAGTTTAACTATAGGTATTGTAGATAATGATAATACAAAGCTTACAACTATTCTTGAGACTTCTTTAAAGGGGCAAGGTACAATTAAGTTTATCAAGCAAGATAAAATTAATGACGAACTAATAAATCAAAATATAGATACGGCTATAGTAATTCCAAAAGGGTTTACAAAAGAAGTACTTGACGGTAAAAATGTAGATATGCTTCAGATGTATGGCATAAAGGAAGCAAGTAATAACGATTCTTCTATCAATTATTATGTAAACAGTTTTGTTGAAGCTGCAAGAAATATTTCTATAGCTGCTAAAGGAGACAGCACAAAATTTTATCAAGGAATAAAAGATTACCAAAAAGGAAATTTTAGTGCAGCTGTAAAATTAAGCAATGGTAAAAAGCAAAGTGTAGATAATGCTACAAGCTCTCTAGGATATTTAATAATGGGTATTTTATACCTAAGTACCATGGCAACAACAATGATTATAAAAGATAAGGAGCAAGGAGTATATGATAGAATATTTTCCAGTGGAATAAATTCAAGAAGTTACATGTTTCAAAGCATACTAAGCTTTGTTGCCATAAATTTAATTCAAACCGGCATTATCCTTATTATAATGAAAAACTTTATAGGGACAGATTTAGGTCCTTCGGTTTTAAATGTATTTGTGGTGTTAGCAGTTTTTGGTGTAGTTTCTGTAGCTTTAGGGGTTGCAATATGCAGTTGGGCAAAAGATTTAAGGCAAGCAAATGCTTTGGTAGCACTAGTATCTACTCCGCTACTTATGCTGGGAGGTTGCTTTTGGCCAAAAGAAATCATGGGAAGTACGCTTCAAAAGATTTCAAACTTTGTTCCTACTAATTGGGCTTTAGATGGGGTTAATAAGGTTCTAAACGGAAGCAGTTTAATGGATATTTCTAAAGACTTAGGAATTATGTTGTTATTCATAGTACTGTTCTTTGCAATAAGTGCAGTTAAAAAGGTTCAAAAAGCATAAAAAACAAGCTGTCACAATTTGTTAACAATTGTGACAGCTTGTTTTTTATTAGAAAATAATTATTTCGATAAAATATTGAGGTTTTATTAAAGAAATCGTAAAATCTTATCGATTTCATATTTGAAAATATAATTTTTTAAATATCTATTGATATTATTGTGTGCCGTATTATAATATCTTTGTATGAAAAATTTACATTTGGAGGTAAAATCGTTTATTATAATATAAATCGCTTTAGATAGACTAAAATACTGAAAGGAAGTGAACCATCCTGATATTCGGCATTATTCTATAAAAATAGAAATGTTCGTTTTATTTTTTTAAAATAAAACAGGAAGTCAGGGCTAAATATGTTTAAACAGATAATGGATAAGTTAACAGGAGAACCATTAGCAAATGAGCAGCACGGCAGTGAAAAATATAATGTACCTTTTGGTCTTGCAGTAATGGCAAGTGATGCCATATCATCCGTTGCCTATGCAGCAGAAGCTATTTTAGGGGTATTAATACCAGTTATAGGTGTAGCATCATACGTTTGGCTTGGATACATATCTTTAATGATAATAGGACTATTAGCGGTATTAACGATATCATATATACAAATAATAAGGGCCTACCCTCAAGGTGGAGGGGCGTATATAGTTGCAAAAGAAAATATTGGAGTAAAATATGGATTAATTGCAGGGGCATCGCTTTTAATCGATTATATTTTGACGGTGGCAGTTAGTGCTAGTGCAGGAATAGCAGCTATCACTTCAGCAATTCCATCTCTTGTTCCATATACTGTACAATTGGTAGTAATATTAATAGTTGTTTTAACTATTTTAAATTTAAGAGGTATAGGTGAATCTTCTAAAATATTTAGCGTGCCTACATATTTATTTATATTATCAATGATTACTATGATAATATTTGGATTAATAAGATATCCAATAGCTGGACCAGGAAAAGCTATGCCTGGTATAGATCACAATGTAACTGCAATGGGAGCTATATCGGTATTTCTTATAATGAAAGCTTTCTCACAAGGATGTTCTGCATTAACAGGACTAGAAGCAGTTAGTAACTCTGTTCCAAATTTTCAGGAGCCAAGACAGAAAAAAGCAATATCAGTAATGCTATTACTATCTAGTTTAATATTTTTCATATTTGGTGGCACGTCGTTACTTGCAAGATTTTATCATGCAGTACCTCAAGCAAGCGGTACACCAACAGTAATTTCACAAATAGCTTATAGTGTTTTTGGCGGTTATTCTTTCATGTTTTTTGCAGTTCAGTTTACAACAGCATTTATTCTTTTAATGGCATGTAATACGGCCTTTACCGGTTTTCCTATGTTAATGTACGTTATGGGCAAAGATGGATATGCACCGAGACAATTTACTATAAGAGGAAAAAGATTAAGTTTTTCTACTGGAATAGTGTTTTTAACGGTTATAGCTGGGCTTTTAGTAATTGGTTTTAAAGCTGATCTTGAGAAATTGATTCCAATGTACTCTGTTGGTGTTTTCTTATCCTTCACCCTTGCACAGCTTGGGATGGTTATTCATTGGAGAAAAAGCAAGGAAAAAGGATGGCAAAAGCGTGCAGCAATTAATGGATTTGGAGCATTAGTAACTATCTTAACTACGATTGTTATTATATCCATAAAGTTCCTTGAAGGTGCATGGATTGTTGCTATTCTAATTGTATTGTTGGTAGTTATTTTCAGTTCGATTAAAAAACATTACGATAGAGTTGCCTGCAATTTAAGAGTAGAAACAGAAGAATTAGCAGAAATGAAAATTGAAAAGAAGTTTGATCATATTTTTGTTGTCCCAATTGCAAGCTTAAATAAAGCGACTTTAGGTGCTTTAAAATATGCAAGAAGCATAACGCCAGACGTTGTAGCATTAAATATTTCAACGGATAAAGAACATATGGCAAAGCTTGAAGCTAGGTGGAAGGTTTTAGATACGGATATTTTACTTGTGCAAAAATATTCACCATACAGAGCTGTTGTAACTCCATTAATACAATATATTGAGGCTGTAGCTAATGCAGCAGGACCAAATGAACAAATTACTGTAGTATTGCCACAATTTATTACTCATGAATGGTGGGGAGAAATACTTCATAACCATACAAGTTTCTTCTTAAGAGAATCGCTACTTAGAAATGATAATGTTACAATAACTAGTTTCCCTTATCATTTACATGAAGAAAAAGATGAAAAATAAATTAAAACAGCTAGAAAAGCTTATTTTTCTGGCTGTTTTTATCGTATAAAAGATATCTAAATAATAATTTTTGATATATAATATATTTTAGAGATTAAAAGGCGGCTAAGGAGAGAGTAAAATGAACTACAAATTAATTTGTATAGATATGGATGGGACTTTATTAAACGATAAAAAGGAAGTAAGCCTTTTAAATAAAGAAGCTATAAAGAAAGCTCACAATAAGGGCGTTCACATAGCGGTATGCACTGGAAGACTTTTTACTTCAGCAAGATATTATGCTAACCTTTTGGGAGTTGCAGCTCCAATCATATCTTCTAATGGAGCTTTTATAAGAGAGCAGGGTAGTAACGAAGTGATTTATAATGTTCCATTAGGGCTAGAAAATTGTAAAGAGATTGAAAAGATAAGTTCTAAATATATTGTTAATAAATATTATAATGAGCCTGACACTATAGTTTCTGCAAAAGGTTTTTCTGATGATTATTTGTATGTAACACAAAATAAAATGTTGCCAGAAGAGCATAGAGTTAACCTTATAACTGCTAATAATATGGATGGGTACATAGAAGAAAATTCAAATAAAATTTTAAAATGCATTTTTATTGATAAAGATTATGATAAATTAAATGAAATAAGAGAGCAACTATTAAAAATTGAAAATATTGAAATAGTAAGTTCTGGCAGGGACAATATCGAAATAATGAAAAAAGGTGTATCAAAAGGCCAGGCAGTAAAAAAACTTACAAATTATTTTAATCTAAAAAGAGAAGAGGTAATTTGTATTGGAGATAATGAAAATGATATTTCCATGATTGAATTTGCAGGACTTGGGATAGCTATGGGCAATGGTGAAGATAAAGTTAAAGCTTTAGCAGGTTATGTTACTGATACCAATAATAATTCAGGTGTAGCTAAAGCTATTGAAAAATTTATTCTCTAGGAGGAAGCTAAGTGATATTAGAAAAAGAAAATTTAAATATAGTAATGTTTCAACCAGAAATACCTCAAAATACAGGTAATATAGCAAGAACCTGCGTTTTGACAAATAGTAAGCTGCATCTTATAAAACCTCTAGGTTTTAGCCTTGATGAAAAACATTTAAAGAGAGCAGGACTAGATTATTGGCCGCTACTTGACTTAACCATTTATGATTCCTATGAGGAACTTAGAAATAAATATAAAAATAGTACCTTTTATTTTGCTACAACAAAAGGAAAAGGTTATTATGACGAGGCTAAATTTAAACAAGGAGATTTTATTGTTTTTGGCAGGGAAAGTTCTGGACTACCAGATGAAATTAGAGATTCTGACCCTGAAAGGTGTATAAGAATACCTATGATAAAAACTAGTTTAAGATCCCTTAATGTTTCAAATACAGTAGCTCTTGTAGCATATGAGGCAATAAGGCAAATGGGCTTTCCAAATATGAAATAAGAAAGGAAGTGCATCCGTGGAAAAAATTAAAATAATAACAGATAGTACTGCAGATTTACCGAAGCACATTATAGATAAATATGAAATAGAGGTACTTCCGCTTTTAGTTAATATAGGTAACAAGGTTTTTAAAGATGGTGTAGATATAAAAACAAGCGAACTTATAACAATCATGAAGGAAGATGGGACTTTTCCCACTACTTCACAAGTAAATCCACAAAGACAATATGATATATATAAAAAATATTTAGATGAAGGTTATAAAATATTAGTATTAACCTTATCTTCAAAAATGAGTGGCACATATCAATCAGGCTGTATAGCAAAGGAAATGCTAGGTAGTGATGATTTGATAGTAATCGATAGTCTAAATGTTACAGCAGGGCTTGGCGTTCTCGTTATAAAAGCTTGCAAGCTAAAGGAAGATGGTTTTACTATTAAAGAAATTGAGAAGGAAATAATAAAAACAATTCCTCATGTAAAAAGTGCACTAGCCTTTGATAAGTTAGATAATTTAGTTATTGGAGGAAGACTTCCAAAGGCTGCAGCAGTAATAGGTAACCTATTAGGAATTAAGCTTATTTTAGAGGTGAAAAACGGAGAAATGGCTGTACAAGATAAAGTTAGAGGTACAAAAAAAGCAGTGAAAACAATACTGGATTATGCAGATAAATGTAAAATAAATAAAAAAGAAACGTCCATACTTTTGCATATCGATGCAGAAGAAGTGAGAGCTTTATTAAAAGAAAATTTAGAAACAGTAGGTAGTGATTTTATTGAAAGTGAAGTTGGGTGCGTTGTAGGAACCCATTCCGGACCTGGTGCCTGCGGTATATTTTTTATTGAACAGTTTTAGACCCTAAATTTAAAGAATTTATTAAATACTTTTTACGATAATTAAATGAATACAGGTGAGATGAAAATGGATTTAAACTTAAATTTGACACAACAGCAAAAGTTAGTGATGTCTCAATCTATGCAGTTATCCGTAAAGCTTTTGCAATTATCTAATATTGAATTGTTAGAATATATTAATAAAGAGATTCAGGAAAATCCTGTAATTGATGTAGAATATAAAGAAAGCATTCCTGATAATATGGATTATAAAGATTTCTCTGACTATTTTAAACAAAGCACTACAAATTATGAAGCTGTAGTAAGAAATGAAGATGAAGTCTCACCTTTCAATTTTATTTCAGAAAAAAAATCGTTAAAAGACTTTCTAAAAACTCAAATTGGAGAATCAAATGAAAGTAGCGAGGTAAAGGCTCTTTGCGAATATTTAATAGAATCTATTGATAGCAGAGGTTATTTTGATGAAAATATAGAAGAGGTGGCCAAGGAGCTGAAAATAGATTCAGAAAAGGCTATAGATGCTTTATATAAAGTTCAAAACCTAGAACCACCAGGAATCGGAGCTAGAAATTTATGTGAATGTCTTAAGATTCAAGCTATGAAAAAAGGGATTTTAGACGAAGCTATGGAAAAAATAATAGATGAGTATTTAGATGACTTAGCAAATAATAAATATAGCAAAATGGCTGCTGAGCTAAATATTACTATAGAAATGGCACAAGCATATGGCGATGTTTTAAAATCTTTTGAGCCAAAACCATCGAGAGGCTTTTACACTGGAGATGAAACGAAATTTATAGCTCCAGATGCTTATATTGAAAGAATAGGTAATGAACTTTTTATCATAATGAATGATGATGCTGTCCCAAGACTTTCAGTTAATAATATGTACCGTTCCATATTAGATGAAACAGCAGATATAGATGCTCAAAAATATGTTAAAGAAAAAATAAACAGTGCACTATTTTTAATGAAAAGCATAGAGATGAGAAGGAGTACCATTTATAAAGTTTTAGAGCAAATTGTAGAAATTCAAAGAAAATATTTTCTTATGGAAGAAAATTATTTAAAACCAATGCTTTTAAAGGATATAGCAGAAAAGCTTCAAATGCATGAATCAACAATTTCTAGAGCTATAAAGGAAAAATATGTTTACACCGATAGAGGCATATTGAAGATTAAAGATTTATTTAATAATTCTATATCAAATGACAGCAATGAAGATATATCTACAAAAGTTATAAAAGACGAAATAAAAAGAATTGTAGATAATGAAGATAAAAAGAAACCGGTTTCAGATCAAGTGATATGCCAAATTCTAATTGAAGCTGGTCATAATATATCTAGAAGAACTGTAGCAAAATATAGGGAGGAAATAGGAATAAAAGCTTCTAGTAAGAGGAAAAGATTTTGATATTTATAAGTATTTATGAAAAAAATATTTTTTTTTCATAAATACTATTTAAAAATATTATATTTTATTTTATAATATGAAGTGGGACAGATACTGGTTAAGTGGGACATTTACTGCCCAGAGAGGTGTTTATAATTGCAGGATTTATTAAAATTACAGCAAAAAGTTGTTCCAGAGTTGATGGAGGTACTAGATAAAAGGTATAATATACTTAGGACGATTCAATTTAATCAGCCAATAGGCAGGAGGATTCTTGCAAACAGATTAGGTTTAGGTGAAAGGATTGTAAGAAGTGAAATTAACTTTTTAAAGGATCAAAATTTGATAGATATTGGTGTTCCGGGAATGACTGTTACTTCTGAGGGAGACGAAATCATTGAAAAGTTAAAAGATTTCATTCGTGAACTTAAAGGCTTAAGTCAGCTTGAACAATTTATTCAAGAAAATCTAAAAATTAAAAAGGTTATTATTGTTTCTGGCGATGCCGAAGAAGATGCGACGGTTATGAATGAACTTGGAAGAACGGCGGCTAAGTATTTGGAATCTATAATTAAAGATAACAGTATAATTGCCGTAACTGGGGGAAAAACAATAAAGGTTGTAATTGATAATTTTCATTATAAACTGCAGTTTAGAAATTCCATTGTTGTTCCTGCTAGAGGTGGAATGGGTAAAAATGTCGGAATTGAGGCCAATACATTAGTTGAAAAGCTTGCTAATAAGCTAGGAGCTTCCTACAGGCTTTTACATGTACCAGAAAACCTAAGTGATATAGCCTTTACTACTATAAGAAATGAAAAAAGTATTAAGGAAATAAGAGATATACTACATAGTGCAAACTATGTCATATATGGCATAGGCAGAGCAGATGATATGAGCATAAGACGTGGTATTGTACAGGATAAAATAGACAACATACTGGAAAAAGGTGCGGTAGGTGAGGCTTTTGGCTATTATTTTAACAGTGAAGGTCAGGTGGTTGATTCTACACCATCTATCGGATTAACTATCGAAGAGGTCAAAAATGCTGAGTATCTTTTAGCTGTAGCAGCAGAAAAGTCTAAAGCAGAAGCCATTGTTGCAACAGAAATTGGCAACACTAAAGGAGTACTTGTAACAGACGAAGGAACTGCAAGGGAAATTATAAAGGTACTTAGTAAAAACTAACTTGCTAATAATTATATTTTTATATAATTTTAGAATATATATTTTTGGAGGTATTTTAAATGGCAAAGGTAGCTATTAACGGTTTTGGAAGAATTGGAAGATTAGCATTAAGAAAGATGATTGTAGACCCTGAATTTGATGTAGTTGCAATCAACGACTTAACAGATGCAAAAACATTAGCACACTTATTCAAATATGATTCAGCTCAAGGTAGATTCGATGGAACTATCGAAGTTAAAGAAGGCGCTTTCGTAGTTAACGGAAAAGAAATCAAAGTTACAGCTGAAAGAAATCCTGCAGATTTACCATGGAAGGAATTAGGAGTAGACGTAGTACTTGAATGTACTGGTTTCTTTACTTCTCAAGAAAAAGCTGGCTTACATATTGAAGCTGGTGCTAAAAAAGTTGTTATTTCAGCTCCTGCAACTGGTGACATAAAGACTGTAGTTTTCAATGTTAACCAAGATGTATTAGATGGTACTGAAACAGTTGTTTCTGGTGCTTCATGTACTACTAACTGCTTAGCTCCAATGGCTAAAGTATTAAATGACAAATTTGGTATAGAAAAAGGATTCATGACTACAGTTCATGCTTTCACAAATGACCAAAACACACTTGATGCACCACATGCAAAAGGTGATTTAAGAAGAGCTAGAGCAGCAGCAGCTAGCATAGTTCCAAACTCAACTGGTGCAGCTAAAGCAATCGGTCTAGTTATCCCTGAATTAAAAGGAAAATTAGATGGAGGAGCTCAAAGAGTTCCAGTAATAACTGGTTCAATAACTGAATTAGTTGTTAATCTTAAAAAGAACACTACAGTTGAAGAAGTAAATGCTGCAATGAAAGCAGCTCAAACTGAATCATTCGGATATACTGAAGATCCAATAGTTTCTTCAGACGTTATCGGAATCAGCTATGGTTCATTATTTGATGCAACTCAAACAAAAATATTAGACGTTAACGGAACTCAATTAGTTAAAGTTGCTTCTTGGTATGATAATGAAATGTCATACACTTCACAATTAATTAGAACATTAGGATATTTCGTTAAAATAGCTAAATAGTTCTAAAAGTTAATACTTAATATAAGTTAAATGTTAACATAGTGAGAGGTCTGGTTTTGTAGTTAAGGCTATGAGGCTGGACCTTTTCAAGCATAATATAGAAAAAAATAAAAATTATGAGGTGAAAATATGTCATACAATAAAAAGACTATTGAAGATATCGAAGTAGCAGGCAAAAGAGTATTAGTAAGATGTGATTTCAACGTTCCGCTAAAAGATGGCGTAATAACTGACGAAAACAGATTAGTTGGAGCTCTTCCAACAATTAAATATTTAGTAGAAAAAGGAGCTAAAGTTATACTTTGCTCACACCTTGGAAAAGCTAAAGGACCAGATCCAAAGCTAACTCTTGCACCAGTTGCAAAGAGATTATCTGAACTTTTAGGAAAAGAAGTAAAATTTGCTGCTGATGACACTGTAGTTGGCGAAAATGCTAAAGCTGCTGTAGCTGCTGCAAAAGATGGAGATATTATACTTCTTGAAAACACAAGATTTAGAAAAGAAGAAGGAAAGAACGAAGAAGCTTTCTCTAAAGATTTAGCTTCACTTGCAGACGTATATGTTAATGATGCATTTGGTACTGCTCACAGAGCTCACTGCTCAACAGTTGGTGTTACTGAATTCGTTAAAACTGCTGCTTGTGGATACTTAATCCAAAAAGAATTAAAATTCTTAGGAGAAGCTGTTGAAAATCCAGTTAGACCTTTCGTAGCAATACTTGGTGGAGCTAAAGTTTCTGATAAAATAAATGTTATTAACAACTTACTTGAAAAAGTTGATACATTAATTATCGGTGGAGGAATGGCTTACACTTTCTTAAAATCACAAGGCTTTACAATCGGAAAATCTTTAGTTGAAGAAGATAAAGTAGATTATGCAAAAGAAATGATTGAAAAAGCAAAAGCTAAAGGAGTTAAATTACTACTTCCTGTAGATAACGTTGTTGGAGCAGAATTCAACGCTGATACAGAAGCTATAACAACAGCTGATGAAAACATTGCTGAAGGCTTCATGGGCTTAGATATCGGACCAAAGACTGCAGAGTTATATGCAAATGCTGTTAAAGAAGCTAAAACAGTTATTTGGAACGGACCAATGGGAGTTTTTGAATTCAAAAACTTTGCAAATGGTACAGTTGCAGTTGCTAAAGCATTAGCTGACACAGATGCTACTACAGTTATCGGTGGTGGAGATAGTGCTGCTGCAGTTAACATATTAGGTTTTGGAGACAAGATGACTCATATATCTACTGGTGGTGGAGCATCTCTTGAATTCTTAGAAGGAAAAGAACTTCCAGGAATAGTTGCACTTAATGATAAATAATTAAAAAACCAATTGACAATTGATAATGGACAATGGACAATGGACAATGATGGATGCTTTTAGGAACTTTGTTCCGAAAAACTAAAATAAATTAAAGATTTTTCTAAGCATAGCTGAGAAAAATCCACCTTCATTGTCAATTTTCAATTTTCCATTGTCAATTAATTTGGTTGCATGCAGTATTTTGCAATCAAGCTATTATTAACATATTAAATAAAGAAAATGGAGCGTGAAAAAATGAGTAGAACACCAATAATCGCTGGAAACTGGAAATTAAACAACACTATAAGCGAATCAAAAAAATTAGTTGAAGAGTTAATTCCTTTAGTTAAGGATGCTAAAGCTGAAGTTGTTGTAGCTCCTACTGCAATAGCTTTAGAAGCTGTTGTAAATGCTACTAAAGGCACTAACGTAAAGGTTGCAGCTCAAAATGCATACTTTGAAGAAAAAGGAGCTTTTACTGGAGAAATATCTTTAAAAGCACTACAAGAATTAGGAGTTCAATATGTAATATTAGGACACAGCGAAAGAAGACAATATTTCAATGAAACTGATGAAGCTTTAAATAAAAAAGTTAAAGCTGCTTTTAGTCATGGTGTTGTTCCAATACTTTGCTGCGGTGAAACTCTTGAAGAAAGAGAAGCAAACGTAACTAATGAAGTAAACGGAAAACAAATAAAGTTAGCTTTAAATGGCTTAAATGCTGATGAAGCTGCTAAAATCGTAATTGCTTATGAACCAATCTGGGCTATCGGAACAGGAAAGACTGCTACAGATGAACAAGCAAATGAAACAATTGGAGCAATAAGATTAGTTCTTAAAGAAATGTTTGGAGCTGAAGTTGCTGATAAAGTAAGAATCCAATATGGTGGTTCTGTAAAACCAGGTACAATAAAAGCTCAAATGACTCAGCCAGAAATCGATGGAGCTCTAGTTGGTGGAGCAAGCTTAATAGCAAATGATTTTGCTGCTATAGTAAACTTCTAGAAGAAATGGACAATTGACAAGGGACAATGGACAATGAAGGATGCTTTTCATAATGTAATTCTGAAAAGCTAAAAATATATTAAAGATTTTCTAAAAGCATGGCGGAGGAAAATCATCATTCACTGTCAATTGTCAACTGTCAATTTAAAAATGTTTAGTGCAGTATATAACATTTAAAATAAAATAATCTATGTAAGTTAAAAAGTACATACAAATTTAATTTGAACAACTATACTTTTATTATTATAATAAAATTGAAAGCAACATATATTATTATGTATGTTTAAATAAAAAAATAAATCTAATAGATATATGGAGGATTTAATATGGCTAAGAAACCAGTAATGTTAATGATTTTAGACGGATTTGGATTAACTGATAAAGTTGAAGGAAACGC
>JAJXWJ010000009.1 GCA_021781655.1 Bacillota bacterium
GCTTTTGTAATAATGAGTGCAGAAAAAGCAGCAGAACTTGGAGTTAAACCACTATTTAAAATTGTATCTTATGCACAAAAAGGTTTAGATCCATCTATAATGGGATATGGACCAGTAGCATCAACTAAGGCAGCACTTGAAAAAGCAAACCTTAAGGTTGAAGATTTAGATTTAATTGAAGCTAATGAAGCTTTTGCAGCTCAAAGCTTAGCAGTATGCAAAGATTTAAATTTTGATATGAGCAAGGTTAATGTTAATGGTGGTGCTATTGCAATTGGACATCCAATTGGAGCATCTGGTGCTAGAATTTTAGTTACCCTTCTATATGAAATGGAAAAAAGAGAGGCTAAAAGAGGTCTTGCTACACTTTGTATAGGTGGCGGTCAAGGAACAGCACTTGTAGTTGAAAGAGTATAAAAAGTTTAATAAGCTACAAAAATTAAATATGAATTTTAATGAAAAATGGTTTCTGGGTTGATCAGGAATCATTTTTTTATTATGTTAAAATAAGTTAGAGTGGTTAAAAACAATTTTTTTTTGTATCCTAAATAGGACACCGAAAATTTGTTTTAAAACTAAATTTCCTCGACTTGTATTTTGAATGATTAAGTTCCGGCAATATTTGTACCAAATTTCGTTTTTTATATTTTTAAAGGAGCAAGTTTAAGGTGTATTTCATCTGCTGATTTTTTGTGAGGTATAGTTTTCCCAGCAGGTTATTATAAAAGTAACAATTTGACTAAATTAAATGGAGTATGCCTATTCAAACTAGTTCTTAATGTGATGTTTGTATGATCTATAGCTAGAGTTATTTGTTCCTGAGTAAATTTATCAAATGATTTTTTCTTTGGCAAAATATATATTATATATTGATGATTCTTTCAATATTTGGCTTTTGATAAGAAGCCAAAGGATCGCAATAAAATACTTTAGTACTATTAACACCAATAGAATCATATTCTATTATCTCAGGATCTTTAAATTCAGAGCCATTGTCTGTAAGTATAACAGTAAATCTAAGCATAAAAACATCATTGCCAAGATTGGTATATAGCATGTCTATAATTTCTTTAACATATATCATGATACAGGATTCTATAATAAAAGCAAGCCTCAATGAACAGTTTCTAAAAAAGAAGGTTAATAGAACTTTACCACTTCTAGTTCCATGATGTAAAACACGCTCTATTGGCATGTTCTCTTTCTATTAATATGAGTGATTATTAGAAAATCAATCTCATTTACCTGTTACTATATTCTTAGTTTTTCTCATGAAGCAAAGAGTGATTTTTATATTAATAAATTAGGGAAAATATCAAATCTTTTTAAATCAATGACTTCTGCTTTATCAAAAAAATTGAAATTAAAAATTTAATTTAGAATTTTGCAAATTAGTAAATGTTGAAAAATGATGAATTTTGTATTATATTGTAATACAATCAAAATAATTTGCATATTTAGAAAAAATATGTTTACAAGTGAAAAGAAAAGTGTTAGTATAAATGTATAAACTTCTTAGCTAAGGGTTTAAAAGTAAATATAATAAATATATGGGAGTGAAATTTATGGAAAATATAATGGAAAACAAAGACTTTGGATTTACAAGTCCAGCAGGGCCAGCTTTTGAAGATTTCTCAATGGAGGAAATGGTAGCAATGCAAGGAAGTGGAGATGTACAAGCAGATACAACTCCAGTACTATCAGTAATGCTAGTGTCTAGTTATACAATAACAGTAGCAACTGCAGTATACGCAACAACACATAGATAAGAATATAAGATTAAAAATAAAATTTAGTGATTTCATTATACAAATCACTAAATTTTATTTTATTTTATATAAACTAAACTATAAACAAAAATAAATTGATTTCATTTATAAAAAAATAAAGGAATAGGAAATGGTGACTAAATGGGTAATAATTCAAATGAAAAAGATAGTATTGGAAAAAACTTAATTTTAGCATTAACATCTAGGGAAAGATTTGAAATATTAAAACGAACTGATTTAAATATTTCAAATGAATATATTAATAAATGGAAAAATAGAAAGTCAATCATAAATAGTGAATCATTTAACACAAAATTGAAATATGAGGGCTTTACAGAAGAAGAATACAATTATGCAATTAAAGATTTGAATAATTGTGAAAAAGAAAAGCTATACCATAAATTAAGCGAAATGAAGTGGTATAAAGATTTCCAAGATACTATAGTATATATTGATAAGAAAAGTAATGAAAAAGAAGATATAATTTATGATGTTGGTTACGCAATAAGAAATTTTACTTTGTATGCAAAGAATAAAGTATTAAAAGTGACCAATAAATCTAAAGTTAAAATAGAAAATGAAGCGATAATTAAAATAATATCTTCTCTAAATGTAGTACTGGCTAATATTATCCAAAAATCATTAGTTGAAGAGTTATATTTTTCAAAAGAACAGAATCTATTAAAAGGAAAAACATCTCAAGAAAGATATGAAGCCTTCATAAAGAATAATTTTTGCAAAAAAGAATCAATTATATCATTTTATTCAAAATATCCAGTATTAGCAAGAATTA
This sequence comes from Bacillota bacterium, assembly GCA_021781655.1. GTDB lineage: Bacteria > Bacillota > Clostridia > Clostridiales > Clostridiaceae > JAJXWJ01. The sequence goes on from JAJXWJ010000009.1 coordinate 2,563, forward strand.
TGACAGTAAAGACAGAATATTTCATAGAAAATATTTCAGAGGCTATAGGAAGATTAAACAATAACATTAATGAAATAGTAAAAGAATTAGAAATAAATATTGAAAATAAGAATATTATTAATATAGATTGTAATCAAGGAGATTCACATCAAAAAGGTAAGGGTGTAATTAAGTTTATATTTGATAATGATATTAAATTAATTTATAAACCAAGAAACTTAGAAATTGCTAAAAATTATTATAAATTTATAAATTGGTTTAATCTGAATAGTGGTTTATTAGATTTAAATATTAATAAAGCAGTATATAAAGATAGATACACTTTTGAAAAATATATTGAATATAAAGATAACACAAGTGAAAATGAAATTATAAATTATTATTTAAGATTTGGCGAATTGACTTCTATAATATATTTTTTATGTGGAACAGATATGCATGCTGAAAATTTAATTGTAAATGGAGAATACCCTTGTATTGTTGATTTAGAGACATTGTTTGAGCGCACAAACTCGCTAGCTAATTATGATTCTGCTGATGCCTATGCAATATTAGAAACTAGAGATTCTGTTACATCCACTGGATTATTACCATTTACTGTATTTAATGAAAACATCGAAGGTAAAGGAATTGATATGAGTGGGTTAAATGGTCATGAACAGAAATTGCCTTACAAAGTATTAATTCCAGTAAATGTTATGACGGATGAAATGAAGTTTGAATATCATGAGTTTGTTAGACCTGGTGCAAAAAATATACCTAAACTTAATAATTCTGAAGTCGATTTTAAGAAATATATAAAATATATTCTAGAAGGGTTTAGAAAAGCATGTAAATTTATTATAAATAATAAAAAATATCTATGTGAAGAGAATAGTATATTAAAAATTTTTAAAAATAATCTAGTCAGGCAAGTTATAAAAGGTACTAATAGATATTATACAATGTTAGAATTTTCATATCACCCAAATTGTACTAAAGATTTTCTAGAAAGAGAAAAGCTTTTGGAAAACTTATGGGGTTATCCATATAAAAATAAAAAAGTTGTAAAATATGAAATTGAAGATATGATGTTCGACGATATACCAGTTTTTTTTACTAAATGCGATTCTAATGACTTGATAACTAGTAATGGTGAAAAAATAGAAAAATATTATGATGAAACAGGTGTCGAAAAAGTTTTAAGACGAATTAAAAAATTTAATTCTGATGAGCTAGAGAAACAAATTGCTTATATAATTACTAGCTGCGGACTTTACGAGGAATGTAGAAATGAATTTTTTAGCCAAACAGTTTTAAATCCTTTTTATAAAGATAGTAGAGATAAAATATACTATTTAGATGAAGCAATTAATATAGGAAAAAACTTAATAAATAGTTCAATTCGTTCATTAGATAATAAAACTATTAATTGGAATTCGGTTGTTTTTGAAAATGGAGAATATAAGATATCTCCATTAAATGAAGGTTTTAAAGATGGACTTTCTGGAATAGCACTGTTTTTTCATAAATTATATAAGTTAACATCTCAAATAGAATATAAACAATTATCTGAAATAACAATTGACAACGCGATTAGTAAATCATATGCTTCAAAAAAAATTGATATAAATGAAGGGAAGGTATCGATATTATATCCACTAGGTATATTATATAAAGATACAAATAGTTATAAATACAAAGAATTTATAAATGAGACAATGTGTTCGTTAAAAAATAATTCTGAAAAAATATGCTCAAGACAATCACCCAAAGAGATTGTTGATATAATTCAAGTGATTCTAAGTATATATTTGCTTCTAAGAGAAGAAGATTATCTAAGTATAGCAGAAGGACTATCTATACATATTAAATTGTTGTTAGAAAAATCAAATTTCTATGATATATACTTAAAATACCCTCGCTTTTTTAGTGAAACTTCATTGGTATTTCTTAGATTAGGAAGATTTTTAGACAAAAAAGAATATTTTACAATAGCAGAAAAGCTTGCAGAATATGATGCTGGGAATTTCAGAAATGAAATAAATTCAAATAATTTTATAGATGAGATTCAGTTGTACACAAATAGATTTTTATTACAGAAAGAATTTATGAATATAAATATGTCAAATGAAATTGATTCAGTGATTAAGAGAATAAGTATGAAAAATAAAGAAAAAGATTGTATATTTGACGGGAATATGGGCGATGTAGAATTGCTTATAAATTATTTCAAATATAATAATTGTTTGGAGGTTAATGACATAATAGATAAAAAAGTGGAGTTTGTTTTATCTCATAAGGAATATAAGTCAAATATTATTTCAAATTTTTTGCAAATAGGGATCCATAAAGGATTAAGTGGTATTGGATATGAATTATTAAGGTTATCAAGTATAAATGAAGTTCCTAGTATTTTTAATATATTTATATAATTGGTTTAGGGGGATATTTTTTACATGATAATTGTTTTTAAAGAAAAATGCGAAGATATAGTAATAGATTTAAAAAACAAGTTTAAATCTATTACTATTGAAGAGATACTAGAAATCAAGTGTATCATACTGAAAAATGAGAATAATGTTATGTACAATGAAGTAATAAAATACATTTATAGCAAATTTAACAATATAATTGAAACAATCAATGAATGCAATATAGTAAGTTATATTGATTCTATAATAAAGTGTAATGATTTCAAATTTGAGAGTAATGAATTAAAAAAAAGTAGAGATAATACTATTATAAAATCAAGTATAGAATATACTAAATTAACATGGGATGTTGATTTAGTAACTGGCAGAGGTAAAAGTTATGAAATAGAAGAAGGTGATCATTTTACTAAAGTAGCAATAATTGACAGTGGTATTGACTTGAATCATCCAGATTTAAAAAATAATATTATTAGTTGCAAAATTTTCACACCTAATGATAATACAATAAAAGACTTTACTGGTCATGGAACAATGATTGCTGGGATTATAGCTGCTAATGGTAATATAAAAGGGATTGCACCCAATATTGGATTAGCTATATATAAAGTATTTGATTGCTATAATAATTGCGAATCTGAATGGTTAATAAAAGCTATTATTGAAGCTGCTAATGACGGAGTAGATGTTATAAATTTAAGCTTGAGCATGTATAAGTCATTATTGAAAGAAGATGAAAAGAATACGATATTAGCTTTTAAGCGTACAATATCATATGCGAGAAGTAAGGGATGTATTATAGTAGCGTCTGCAGGTTCGGAAAAAAAAGGATACAATATTTCAAATGTGATTGAATTAGCAAGTAACAGAGGATATAATTCTGACATTCAAATCCATATTCCTGGAGGGTTGGAAGGTATTATAACTGTTTCGGCAGTTGATAGAGATGGTGTATTTTGCGATTTATCTAATTATGGTAATAATATTGATATTTGTTCACCAACCGGATCTTTGAGGTATATGCAAGATGATAATAAATTGATTAATATAAGTTATGCTGCAATAACGACATATCCTACATATTTAAGCAATAATAATACTTGTGAAAAAGGATATATAATTAATTTTGGTGGAACTAGTCTTGCAACACCTAAAGTTTCAGCAACAATAGCTTTAATTATATCAAGGTATAATAAAAAGTTTGGAATAAAACCGATACAATGTGATGTTGAAAAGTTCTTATATGAAGGTTCAATAAAAAATAAAAATATTCCTAATATGTATTTTGGTTATGGTTGTGTTAATGCAGAAAATTCTTTGAAATTAATATAGAACTTTGTAAGGAGATGGTTTAATGAAAAAAATATTTGCATTTGTAGGCAGTCAAGCTGGTGAAAATTCCAAAACTTTTTGTCTTATAAAAAGAATTATTAATAAAGTAAATGAAAATGTTAATGGGGAATTAAAATATGATATAATTACACCAGATAATATGAAAATAAATAAATGTAAGAGTTGTAATAATTGTTTTAATACTGGTATTTGTAATTTAGATGAAAAAGATGATATGAAGATAATAAAAAAAAAGATGATAGAAGCTGATTTGATTATATTTGCGAGTCCAGTATATGCACATAATGTTTCTGGTGATATGAAAATATTTATTGATAGAATAAGTTATTGGATGCATATAATGAAATTAGCAGGAAAAGCGGGAGTTATTTTGTCATCTTCAGCAAGTAATGGCAATAAATTGGTTAATGATTATTTATATAAAATTATGAGTATTTTAGGCATAAAGGTAATAGGAAATTTTTCTGCAACATCAATTTGTGTTGATAATGATTTAGAAGATGAACTTGATAAATTTTCAAAAGTAATTTTACAATATATTAACAGTAAAATGGAAATTATCAGCGATAAATTTTTAGATTCCATATTTATAACTCAAAGAGAAATAATGAAATTGCAAAAGAATGTAAATGCAAATGAATATTTGTATTGGTTAGAGAATGGATATTTTGAGTGTGAGAACTTTAATGAATTATTAAATAGATTATAGTTTAAATCAAAATTTATTCAAAGAAATACTACTATTTTAAGATGATTCTAAGTTAAAAATATAAAAACAAATTAGCTCTATCTAAACTATATTTACATAATTGCAATTAATTAATATTGATAATTATTAAATTTTTATTAAAAAATATAAAATTTAAATAATAAAATTTTATATTTTTTGGCAATAATGATCAAAGAATACCAATGAATTCGTTTTCTTTACGATATTCATTGATTTTTTTATTAAAAAAATATAATATATTCATAAATTTATATTAGAAGTAATAAGAAATGATATATTTACATAGATATATCTAGTAAAATCAATATAAACTAAGATAGTTTATGATTATGTGATAATATCATTAAATATGTCGAAATATTAAAGTTTAATAATAAAAAAAATAGTTATATAATTTATTTATTGCAATTAAGATAGTAGGTGGAATTAATGACAAAAGAACTAAAAAATATATTAAAAAAGGTATACGGGATTGATGTAATAATTGCTGCAATAGCCTTTATAATAACTTTTGTTTACTTTAGATATTTTTCATTTGTTATTATTATTGGTATTTTATTAGCAGCACTTAATTTTTTTGTAAATGCATTAACAACCGATGTTATATTATCAAAAATGGGAAAAAAAACTTATGTTTTTTTAGGCTCAGCAATTCGGATAATAATTACAATTATAATTGTAATATTGGTGTGTAGTACAGATAAGTATAAATACATATTTTTAATTATTGGATACACACTACACTATTTAGCAGTTATTCTTTATGGATTAACTATAAAAAAATAAGAGAGGAAGCGATGAAATGTTAAATTCAGAAGTAATGTTTACGCTACATATTATAAATCATAAAATTGAAATAACGCAAAGTATTGTTGTTCAATGGATAATTATGGCAGTGATAATATTACTAACACTAGTTTTTGTTAATAATCTAAAAAAGGTTCCAGATAAAAAACAAAGTGTTATTGAGATGATTGTTGAATTTGTGAATAATCTTGTTAGTGAAAATATGGGGGATAAGTATAATAACTTTGTTCCTTTTATAGGAACAATGGGTATATTTTTGTTATTTTTAAATTTATCAGGTCTCATAGGTGTTGATCCTTCTACAGAAGATATTAATGTTACTGCAGGATTTGCTATTATTAGTTTCTTTGTGATTAATGGGAATGCTTTTGCAAAAGTTGGTGTTGGGGGGTATATAAAGGAGTTATTCCATCCGTCTCCAATTATGTTTCCAATGAAATTGCTTGAAAAAGTAACTTTACCGATTTCACTTTGTCTAAGACTTTTTTGTAATATGCTTGTTGGTTCTATAATAATAGGATTATTATATCAACTGATGAATTATCTTGGTCATGTTTTTGCAATAGGGGTTCCAATACCATTACATTTTTTCTTTGATATGTTTGATGGTATAATACAGGTTTACATTTTTATGATGCTTACAATGTTATATACAAGAATGGGAGCAGAGGTTGAATAATTTGTTAGTATACTGCATCATTAGATGCAGATATTATATATAAACATAATTTAAGGAGGAACAAAGTATGAATAGTAAATTATTATTTGATGGAATGTTAGCTATAGGTGCAGGTTTAGCAGCAATTGGATGTCTTGGTGGAGGTATTGGTATAGGAGCCGTTACTGGTAAAGCTGTTGAAGCTATTGGAAGACAGCCAGAATCAAGAGGAGCAGTTACATCAACGATGTTTATAGGATTAGCTTTTGCTGAAGTTACTTCTTTATATGCTCTATTAATTTCAATATTATTATTATTCTTAAAATGGCAATAATAGGTTATTCAATTAAATTACTAGCCTGAAAGGAGGCTTTTGGGTAAATGAATGTAAATAGCTTTACTATTATAGAAACAATAGTGAATTTTATAATTTTAATGTTAATTTTAAAATATTTCCTTTTCGATAAAGTTAATAAAGTAATCGACGACAGAAATGAAGAAGTTGCATCAACCATCAAAATGGCTGATTCACAAAATGAAGAAGCAAAGGCTTTAAAGTTAGAATCTGAGAAAAACTTAGAAGAATCTAAGCTTCAAGGTAAGAATATTGTAGAAAATTACAAACAAAAAGCTGAAAAAGTATCAGAAGATATTAAGAAGGAAGCTTCAAACGAGGCTGGTCTTATATTAGATAGAGCAAAAAAGGAAATCGATAGAGAGAAAGAAAAAGCGGAAGAAGAACTTAGAAATAAGGTAGTTGATTTAGCTGTTATTCTTTCAACAAAAGCTCTTGAGAAAGCTATAAACGAAGAAGAACATAGAAGACTTATTGAGGAATTTATTGCTAAGGTAGGTAACTAGTATGCAGGAATATTTAGATAGAAGATATGCGAAGGCTCTATATGAAGTTGCCGAAGAAAATAATAAATTAAATGCTTACATAGCTGATTTAAAAGAAATTAGTGGACTAATTAGTTCAAATGATGATTTGAATCAGATTATTAAGCAACCTAAAATAAGTAGTTCTAGAAAAAAAGAAGTGTTTACAGCTATTTTTCAAGATCAGATCGATAAAGAATTGCTCTCTTTTTTGCTGATACTAATAGAAAAAAATAGAATTGATGAATTAAACGGTGTTATACTTCAATTGGAACAGCTTCAATTGGAAAATAACAATGAGGTAATTGCAGTTGTAAAAACTGTAGTTCCATTAAAAGATAATGAAAGAACAAATCTTGTTGAAAAACTTAAAGCTAAGTATAAAAAATCAATAATACTTAAAGAAAGTATTGATGAAGCTTTACTTGGTGGCGTTTATGTAAGGGTTGGCGATGATGTTATCGATGGAACTATAAAGAATAAAATTGAAGAAATGAAAAAATTAATGCTGATTAGAGGATAGAGGTGAGTCTATGAACATCAAACCAGAAGAAATAACCTCAATTATAAAAAAGCAAATTGAAGGTTATGATAATAAAGTAGAAGCCGTAGATTCAGGTACTATAATTCAAGTTGGTGATGGTATTGCCAGAGTATATGGACTAGAAAACTGTATGGCTGGAGAACTTCTTGAATTTCCAAATAACGTATTTGGTATGGTAATGAATCTTGAGCAAGGAAACGTTGGTTGTGTTCTTTTAGGAAACGAAGAAGGTATCAAAGAAGGCGACGTTGTTAAAAGTACTGGTAGGGTAGTTGAAATACCAGTTGGTGAAGAAGTAGTAGGTAGAGTAGTAAATGCTTTAGGTCAGCCAATAGATGGAAAAGGACCAATTAAAACTACTGAATCAAGACCAGCTGAAGTTATAGCACATGGTGTTATAGAAAGAAAATCTGTTAATGTTCCACTTCAAACTGGTATAAAAGCAATAGATGCTATGATTCCTATTGGAAGAGGTCAAAGAGAACTTATTATAGGAGATAGACAAACAGGTAAAACTGCAATAGCTATTGATACTATAATAAACCAAAAAGGAAAAGATGTAATTTGTATATATGTTGCAATAGGTCAAAAACAATCTACTGTTGCTCATATTTATAATACTTTAACAACAAAAGGTGCAATGGATTATACAATAATCGTATCTGCATCTGCATCTGAAACTGCTCCACTTCAATATTTATCACCATATGCTGGTGTAACTATTGGTGAGTATTTCATGGATCAAGGAAAAGATGTTCTTATAGTATATGATGATTTAACTAAGCATGCAGTTGCATATAGATCTATGTCATTGTTACTTAGAAGACCACCAGCAAGAGAAGCTTATCCAGGAGACGTATTCTATCTTCACTCAAGACTTCTTGAAAGAGCTGCAAAGCTTTCAGATAAGTTAGGCGGAGGTTCAATAACTGCTCTTCCTATTATAGAAACGCTAGCTGGTGACGTTACTGCATACATTCCAACAAACGTTATTTCAATAACAGACGGACAAATATTCCTTGAATCAGAGCTTTTCCACTCAGGTCAAAGACCAGCGGTTAACTCAGGTATATCTGTATCCAGAGTTGGAGGAAGTGCTCAAATTAAAGCTATGAAACAAGTTTCAGGAACATTAAGACTAGAACTTGCACAATATAGAGAACTTGCTGCTTTTGCTCAATTTGGTTCTGACCTTGATAAAGAATCTAAGAGAAGACTTGAAAAAGGTAAGAGATTACTTGAAATCTTTAAACAGGATCAATATGAACCTGTAGATGTTGAAAAGCAAGTAATGATAATATATGCTGCAGTTGAAAACTACTTAAATGATATAGAAGTTCCAAAAATCAAGGAATTTGAAAAGAATTTCCTAGAATATATGGATACACATCATAAAGAAGTTGGTGAAGCAATACTTACTAAAAAAGTATTGGATGATGAAATCAAAACTAATCTTAATGCGGCTATAGAAGAATATAAAAAAGTATTTTTAGCAGAAGCATAGTTAAAGACTATGCGGGAGGTGAAGTATGGCAGCAGGACTTTTAGCAATTAAAAGAAGAATAAAGTCTGTATCTAATACAAAAAAGATAACAAATGCCATGGGACTTATCGCTACCTCTAAGCTTAGAAAAAGCAGAATGAATCTAGAATCTAATCAAAGTTATTATAATACTTTTGAAGGAATTATTAATAAAATTGCTGCAGGTGTAGAAGGCAAAAGCATATACACGCATGGCAATGGAAGTAAAAAGAAATTATATATAACTATAACTTCAGATTCTGGACTTTGCGGAGGCTTTAACGGTGCTGTAGTTTCTGCTGCAGTAGAAAAGGTTACTGAAGATAAAGTTAATTCACTTATCATGTCAGTAGGTCAAAAAGGCAGAGGATATTTTAGAAGATTAAAATATGATACAGTCGCAGAATATGTTGATATTCCAGATGAACCTACTACAAAGGAACCTAAAACTATAGCAGAACATGCTTTAAGTCTTTATAGAAATGGCGAAATTGGGGAAGTATATGTTGTTTATACTAAATTTATTTCCACAGTAAAACAAAATGTTGAAGTGGAAAAGATACTTCCTTTAGAAGCGAAAAAAGAGACAGGTGCACTTACAGAATTTGAGCCAGAAGCTAATGATTTATTAGAAGGAATAATAAGCGTTGCTTTAAAAACACAAGTGTTTAATTTCCTTTTAAATTCAAAGGCTAGTGAGCAGGCTTCAAGAATGGCAGCAATGGATAGTGCAACTAAAAATGCAAATGAATTATTAGATAACTTGAATTTGAAATACAATAGAATAAGACAGAGTGCAATCACTCAAGAAATTACTGAAATAGTTGGAGGAGCGGAAGCTCAAAAGTAAGGAGGGAAACGAATGCCAGAACGCGTAGGTGAAGTTGTTCAGGTAATAGGACCTGTTATAGATATTAGATTCGATAAAGAAAGCCTTCCTAATATATTTAATTCTATTGAAATAGAAAAGGGAGACAAAAAACTTGTAGCTGAAGTTGAACAGCACGTAGGTGATGATATAGTTAGAGCTATATCCATGGAAGCTACAGATGGTTTAAGAAGAGGAGCTAAAGCATTTGATACTGGAAAAGCTATTTCTGTACCAGTAGGAAAGCAAGTTTTAGGTCGTTTATTTAATGTATTAGGAAAAACTATTGATGAAGCTGGTGAATTTATACCTGAACAGGTATATCCAATACATAGATTGGCTCCAAGCTTCGAAGAACAATCAGTTGAACCTGAAATGTTTGAAACAGGAATAAAAGTTATAGATTTACTTGCACCATATCAAAGAGGTGGAAAGATTGGTCTTTTTGGTGGAGCAGGTGTTGGTAAGACAGTTCTTATACAAGAACTTATAAACAATATAGCAAAGGAACACGGTGGATTATCTGTATTCACAGGTGTTGGAGAAAGAACAAGAGAAGGTAATGACCTTTACTATGAAATGAAAGAATCAGGAGTTATTGATAAGACTGCTCTAGTTTTTGGTCAAATGAACGAACCACCAGGAGCTAGAATGAGAGTTGCATTAACTGGTCTTACAATGGCAGAAAAATTTAGAGACGAAGGTCAAGACGTACTTCTATTTATCGATAACATATTTAGATTTACTCAAGCTGGTTCAGAGGTTTCAGCTTTACTTGGAAGAATTCCGAGTGCTGTTGGTTACCAACCAACCCTTGCAACAGAAATGGGTGCTCTTCAAGAAAGAATCACTTCTACAAAGAGCGGTTCTATTACATCTGTTCAAGCAGTTTATGTTCCAGCAGATGACTTAACTGACCCAGCACCAGCAACAACCTTTACACATCTTGATGCTACAACAGTTTTATCAAGAGCTATCTCAGAACTTGGAATTTATCCTGCTGTTGATCCGCTTGATTCTACTTCAAGAATTCTTGATCCAAATATAGTTGGAGAAGAGCATTATGAAATTGCTACTAATGTTAAGCATATTCTTGAAAGATATAGAGAACTTCAAGATATAATAGCAATTCTTGGTGTTGATGAATTATCTGAAGATGATAGAAAAGTTGTTGATAGAGCAAGAAGAGTACAAAGATTCTTATCTCAACCATTTACAGTTGCAGAACAATTCACTGGTATGCAAGGTAAATTCGTTACTATAAAAGATACAATTAAAGGATTTAAGGAAATACTTGAAGGAAAAGTTGACGACTTACCAGAAGCAGCGTTCTTATTTGCTGGAAGTATAGATGAAGTAAGAGAAAAAGCAAAAGCAATGATGGAAAGCTAAAGGAGTGATTTTGCATGGCAAAAATATTTAAGTTTAGCATACTAACTCCTGAAAAAACATTCTTTACTGGTGAAGCAGAGGAGATTAATACTATTTCTGCAAATGGAGGTATTGGTATACTTGCTGAGCATACACCTTTTGTTGGGTTATTAAAGCCAGCTGTCACTAAGATAAAATTAAGTGATGGAAGTATTAAAAATGCTTTTACTTCAACGGGGCTTTTAAAGGTTGCAGAAGATGAAGTTCAAATGGTAGTTGATGCAGCTGAATGGCCAGAAGATATAGATGTGAAAAGAGCAGAGGGAGCTAAAGAACGTGCTGAAGCAAGGCTAAATAATACTGATAAAGTAGATGTAGTTAGAGCTGAAATAGCACTTCAAAGAGCTGTCGCTAGAATTAAAACAAAAGGGGTTTAACCTCATAATAAAAAGGACTTAAAAATTAATGTTTTTAAGTCCTTTTTATTTTTTTTTCACCTTTTTTATAAAAAAATATATATTAATAATATATTGGAATAAAAAAATAATAGTTTGTCAATAATCAAATGATAAGGGAGGGGTATTTATGAATAAAAAGATAAAAAACGTATATTTATCCATATTTATATTATTAGTTATTACTTCAATAGTTAGTATTAATTATGGAACAAAAGAAAATAATATATTTAATCAGATAATAAAGGAAACAAAAAGTACCCCAATGGAAAGCGGAATAACTATGTATTATGAAATTAAAAGTGACGGGAGAACAGAATGTAAAGATTGGCTTAAGTCAATGAACCTTTACGACAATAAAATAGAAAACAAGTCCTTAGCAGCATCCCAATATAAAATTAGCAGTATGAGTGTAACAGCAGAAGATATAAAATTCTATAATTTAAATAATGATAAAAATGTACACAATAATATAACAGTAAACGACAATAAGGTTTTTTGCGTACAGTTTGAAAAGGGAAATATATATGGTTTCATTGAAAGTAAAAAAGCTACAGATAATACTCAAATGAGTATATTTATTAGAAAAATAAGCAATACCTATGATATTGAAAATTTATATGATAAACTTGAGGCTTCAATCAATAAAGACAATGTTAAACAAAGTTGTTTTAAGTATATAAAGCTAAAGAGCAATGAAAAAGAAATAAATACTATTCAAGACAATGTTACAAGGACAATAAAGCGCCAAGGAGCTATTAATATTGCTACTGTAACAACAAATAATGGCTTTAGTTCAGTAGCACTAACAAATCAATTTAGTCCAATAAAGGATGGTGGAGAAAACATAGATTTTAATTATGCAGTACTCCATGAAACTGGAAATAATTATATAATTTTAGGAACACCGTTGATAGATATAGCTTATTAAGATAATTAGTGACATTTTATAAAAAGCTGCAGACGAAAAAGAAATTAATTGGAGGAATAAAATGGATAAGATAATTATAAAAGGAGGAAATACTTTAAGAGGAGAAGTTGAGATAAGTGCTGCAAAAAATGCGGTTTTGCCAATACTTGCGGCAACTTTATTAAGTGAAGATAAATGCACAATAGAAAATTGTCCTATGTTATTAGATGTTTTTGTAATTTGTGATTTGATAAAATCATTAGGCGCTAAAGTAAAAATAGATGAAGAAAGTGGTTTGACTGAAATAGAAGCATTAAATATTAAAGATTGCGAGCAAATAGGAGATCTAAGCAGAAAAATGAGAGCATCATTTTTAATAATGGGTCCTATGGTTTCAAGGTTTGGAAAGTTTAAAATATCTTTACCAGGTGGATGCAATATAGGAACAAGACCAATAGATTTGCATTTAAAAGGCTTTAAAGCATTAGGAGCAAGTGTAATTTTAGATCATGGTAATGTTGAAATTTCAGCAAACAAACTTATTGGAAATAGAATATATCTTGATTTTCCATCGGTTGGTGCTACAGAAAATATAATGATGGCAGGAACACTAGCTGAAGGAGAAACTATAATTGAAAATGCAGCAGCAGAACCTGAAATTGGAGATTTAGCTAATTTCTTAACAAAAATGGGTGCTTGTATTGAAGGAGTTGGAACAGGAACCATTAAAATTAAAGGAGTAAAAAAACTTATAGGAGCAGATTATAAACCGATATATGACAGAATCGAAGCAGGCACTTTTATGATTGCTGCAGGATTAACTAATAGCAATATAAAATTAAAGGGAGTAAATGAAGATCATATTAAACCAATAATTGCAAAATTAACTGAAATGGGTATGGACATAGAAATGGATAATGATATCCTTATTATAGATGGTAGGAAGGAATTAAAGCCTATAGATATAAAGACTATGCCATACCCAGGTTTTCCTACTGATATGCAGGCTCAAATGATGAGTTTGTTAAGTTGTGTAGTTGGAACTAGCGTAGTTACTGAAACGATATACGAAAATAGATTTATGCATGTTGCAGAACTAAAAAGAATGGGAGCTAACGTCAAAATAGATGGAAGAAGTGCTGTTATAGAAGGAATAACTAGATTAAATGGTGCAGCTGTAAAAGCAACAGATTTGAGAGCAGGCGCATCTCTTATTTTAGCTGGACTGGAAGCTGAAGGTGAAACGGAGATAACAGATGTATACCATATCGATAGAGGATATGTAGAAATTGAAAAAAAGTTTAAAATGCTTGGAGCAAATATAAGAAGAATTAAAGAATAAATTTATCTTTCGCTTAATATAATATCATGTATTAAGTGAAGGATTTTTTAAATGATTAGAAAATTTTTAATTTCATTGCTATTAATGATATTGTTTCTTGTAGCAATAGTAATTTATATTGTAGGATTAAATAATGATAATTCTAAGAATTCCTATATAAAAATAGATAATAAAAATTATAATAGTTATGAAATTTCAGTGTATTTTACTAACACAAAGGAAATAAAAAAAATAGATTTAGAACAGTATGTGATTGGAGTAGTATCAGCAGAAATGCCAGCTCAATATGAAATAGAAGCTTTAAAAGCTCAAGCTGTTGCAGCAAGAACCTTTGCTGTTGCACATATGGAGCAATATGGCGGAGAAAAGTATAATAAAGCAAAGGGAGCAGATGTAACAGATTCAGAAGACTGTCAGGTATATATGGATAAACAAACGAGAATGGAAAAATGGGATAAAAAATATGCTAATGATTATTATAATAAAATTTGCAAGGCAGTAGAAGTTACTAAAGGACAAATATTGACTTATAATAACAAGCTAGTTATGGAACCTTATTACTTTGCTATAAGCAGTGGAAGAACCGAAAATGGAGAAGATATATTTGGAAATATTGAACCTTATTTAAAAAGTGTTTTAAGTGATGGTGAGATGAAAGCTCACAAATATAAAAGTAAAATAAGTATGTCTTATAGTGAATTTATAAAGGCATTAAAGTCAAAATACAAAAACTGCGACTTATCTTTATCTAATATGAAAACTGGAATTAACATAAATAAAAGATTTATTGGAGGAACTGTAAAAGAGATTAAGCTTTCAAATATAACTATTTCTGGTATTGAATTTAGAAAGTTATTCAATTTAAATTCTGCAGATTTTAGTTTTATTTATAAAAATAATGATATTTGCATCCAGTGTTTAGGGTATGGACATGATGTTGGTATGAGCCAGTGGGGTGCTAATATTATGGCTAAAAAAGGTGCGGATTATAAAGAAATACTTACCCATTATTATTATGGAGTAAAAATTATGTAAGGCTTGCTATGAATTATAAATTTATTCATAGTAAGCTTTTTTTATTCTAAGATTTATTAATTAGAGAAATTTATTTTTAAAAATATTAAAATAAAACAATTAAAAAAATAATATAAAATGTATTATTTTCTAACAAATGGACAAAATACAAAAAGGAGGTGTTTTAAATGGATAAAAATAATTCGAACAAAGGACATTTATTAAGCAAAGGAAAGAGGAAAATACTCAAATCGGGAACTATTTACTTAGTGGTTATATTGTTTGTATGTGCCATTGCTGGAATTACAATGGTATTGACTAGAAAAACAAATAATAGTGTAAAAACCGACACTTCGGTTTCTAAAGTAACGAAAGTAAATAATACAGTACAAAATAATTCTAATGTAAATAATAAAGTATCTAAAGCTAAACAAAATGATAAAGCTACTATGGATAATGCAAATCTTGTGAAAAAAAATACCGATACGAGTAAGGATAGTGTTTCTGCTAATGCAAAGGTAGTGCAAAACACTATGGTATCTCCAGTAAATGGAACCATAATATTAGGGTACACAGGTGCAGATGGTTCAATGGCAGTTGGACTTGATAAGGTATCAAGAACAATACTTGGAGAATACATTAAAGTAAGCAGCAAAGGGATACCAGTTTATGCTGTAACTAATGGTACGGTATTGTCTATTGATGGTGGAAGAGTAGCAATTTTAAGTAACGATAGTAAATTAAAAATTATTTATGACAACTTAGATCCTACTAGCGTAACATTAAAAAAAGGTTCAGCTGTTACACAAAACAGTAAAATAGGCGTTATTGGTGATAGTGACAATGCAAAAGATAGAATCGTTGATTGTGATCATTTATATTTTGAAATAGATGAAAAACAGGCTGACGGAAGCTATAAAGATGTAAATCCTCAAAATTACATAAAGTATTAGAGGAATTGTAATCAGCCATTCTACGAATTAATAAAGAGTGGCTGATTTAAAGTAATTAAAGTCGGTTATATTGCATATTTATAATATAGAAGGTATAAGGAGGTAGCACTTTGAAAGATTATATTGAGGAGCGAGTATTAGAAGTAGCAAGATATATTATAGATTCAAAAGCTACGATTAGGAAAACTGCAAAGGTTTTCGGTGTAAGTAAAAGTACTATACACAAAGATATGACAGAAAGATTGCCTCAAATAAATCCTCAAATTGCTGAAGAAGCTAAAGGAGTACTAGAAATTAATAAAGCTGAAAGGCACATTAGAGGTGGAAAAGCTACAAAAATGAAGTACAAGGCTATTGAAGGTTAATGACATTCCTATTATAATATTAAGTGAAGAATTTGTAAAACTATAGAATAATACAATAGAATTTAATATATTGTGTTATTTTGTACAATATACTTAAGAGATGGAGTGATCTAAGGAATGTTTTTTAGAATAGGTTCAGACATGGGGATAGACCTAGGTACGGCTACAGTGCTTGTATATGTCAAAGGTAAGGGTGTAATACTTAAAGAGCCGTCAGTTGTTGCTATAAATCGTACTACAAATACTGTTTTGGCAGTAGGTGAAGAAGCTCGAAAAATGATTGGAAGAACACCAGGAAATATCGTAGCCATTCGTCCATTAAGAGATGGAGTTATTTCCGATTATGATGTTACTGAGAAAATGTTAAAGCACTTTATACAAAAAGCCTGTGGCAAAAGAAGGATGTCTGCTCCTAGAGTAGTAATTTGTGTTCCTTGTGAGGCTACCGAAGTAGAAAAAAGAGCGGTAAAAGATGCAGCTATAAATGCAGGAGCTAAAAAGCCTTGTTTAATCGAAGAACCATTAGCAGCAGCAATAGGTGCGGGATTAGACATAACTAAAGCTAGTGGAAATATGATTATTGATATTGGCGGAGGAACTAGCGATATAGCTATAATTTCATTAGGTGGAATGGTTGTAAGGAGTTCAATTAAGGTCGCTGGAGATAAATTTGATGAAGCAATCGTTAAATATATTAGAAAAAAACATAAATTAATGATTGGTGAAAGAACCGCTGAGGAATTAAAGATTAAAATAGGTTCGGCTTATAAGAGGGAAATTGAAGATTCGTTAGAAATAAAAGGAAGAGATTTAATAACAGGACTTCCTAAAAATATAGTTGTTACCTCAGAAGAAATGAGAGAAGCACTTTCAGAAACTGTTAATGCAATTGCAGATTGTGCTCATTCTGTTCTTGAAAAAACACCGCCAGAACTTGCAGCAGATATAGCTGATAAAGGAATAGTAATGACAGGTGGAGGTTCGCTATTAAATGGACTAGACAAATTGATTGAGGAAGTTACTCGTGTTCCGGTTTATGTTGCAGAAGATCCTATTTCTTGTGTAGCCCTTGGAACTGGTAAAGTATTAGAGTTTATTGACAAATTAGATATTACTGGAGACGATATAATTTTATAATATCAAAGACCCCTAAGTAAATTAAGGGGTCTCTTTAGTTCTCATAAATAAATAGTATGAATGTAATATAGAATTGTAAATTACTTCAGACATATCATATATTAAATTCAGTCGAATGTTTCTATTTGAGAATAATTCCTTACTATCACTTGAATCTACTATTCCGATAATAGAAATATCACCTACACTTGGAAGGGTTTTGCCTACACCTTTACCAGGATGAATAGGAAAGTCTCTAACTTGGATTTCTCCAATACTTCCAATCTCCCCAAGACAAGCATCGATTCCAAGTATCTTGGCAAAAGGATGCATAACTTTTATTTCATTTAGTTTTTTATCTAGGTTTAATGCATGTATAGGTTCTGCTATAGTGCCATATACAGGTAATGGAAAATTCCTTGCTTTTAATAAGGAACCAGTTATAGGACCTAAACAATCGCCTATACATCTATCTGTTCCTATGCAAATAATTATAGTTTTATCATTAATATAAGCTTTCAAAAAATTAGCTATTTCATAAAAAGCCATAGTATTATTGTAGCAAGTTTTCATCTTGTTCAAAAGAACCACCTCTCGAATAATTTATATGAAAAAAATATTGTTAATATTAATAAATAAAATATAAAATACAACTATATGCGATATATTATGAAAATAAGAATAAATAAAAGCATAAGTGAGAAAAATAAGAAATATAATGAAATATAGAAATTGATTATATTTATAATAAAGTGTATAATTCTTTTTGTTGCTGATTATATCGGTGAAATAGTCAGTACAAATAATATTAATATGTGGAGGAATTCCCGAGTGGCCAAAGGGGGCAGACTGTAAATCTGTTAGCTCAGCTTTCGATGGTTCGAATCCATCTTCCTCCACCAATATATGGGCGCATAGCTCAGCTGGGAGAGCATCTGCCTTACAAGCAGAGGGTCACAGGTTCGAGCCCTGTTGTGCCCACCATATATAATTTAATATTATGCTGGCATAGCTCAATTGGTAGAGCAACTGACTTGTAATCAGTAGGTTATGGGTTCAATTCCTATTGCCAGCACCATATGTGGAGGAATTCCCGAGTGGCCAAAGGGGGCAGACTGTAAATCTGTTAGCTCAGCTTTCGATGGTTCGAATCCATCTTCCTCCACCAATATAAAGACACATAGGTGTCTTTATTACTTTATATAATATTATTGACTTGTAATTAAAGTTATGCTACGATTGTTATGTAAAAATTTAATATAGTACTCTTATCAAGAGAGGTGGAGGGAAAAGGGCCCTATGAAACCCGGCAACCATTGCAAATTTTTTGCATTAAGGTGCCAATTCCTGCAGAAATGCGTTCTGCGAGATAAGAGAGATTGTAAAAGCGTATGTCTCTTCTTATTTTAATAAGAAGAGTTTTTTATTTATAAAAATTTAAGGAGGATTTCAAAATGAGAAGATTATTCACTTCAGAATCAGTAACAGAAGGACATCCAGACAAAATGTGCGACCAAATATCTGATGGTATTTTAGATGCTATTTTGGAAAATGACCCATTTGCAAGGGTTGCATGTGAAACTACAGTAACAACAGGTATAGTAAATGTTATGGGAGAAATATCTACAAAAAGTTATGTGGATATTCCTAAAATAGTTAGAAAGACAATAGCAGATATAGGATATACTAGAGCAAAATATGGCTTTGATGCTGAAACTTGTGCAGTTGTAACATCAATTGATGAGCAATCACCTGATATAGCCCAAGGAGTTAATGAGGCTCTTGAATCTAGAAAAGGTGAAGTAGATAAAATTGATGCTATAGGAGCTGGAGATCAAGGAATGATGTTTGGCTTCGCTACAAATGAAACAGAGGAATATTTACCACTTCCAATAGCAACAGCTCATAAGCTTGCAAGAAAATTATCAGAAGTAAGAAAAAATGGTACATTATCATATTTAAGACCAGATGGTAAAACTCAAGTTACTGTAGAATATGAGGGAAATAAGCCAATAAGAATAGATACGGTAGTTGTATCAACACAACATGGACCAGAAGTATCTCAAGAGCAAATTACAGAAGATATAATAGAAAAAGTTATTAAAGCAGTTATTCCAGCACAACTTTTAGATGAAAAAACTAGATATTTTATTAACCCAACAGGAAGATTTGTAATTGGAGGACCACAAGGAGACTCTGGACTTACTGGAAGAAAGATAATAGTTGATACTTATGGCGGTTCTGGAAGACACGGTGGTGGTGCTTTCTCTGGAAAAGATCCAACTAAAGTTGATAGATCAGCAGCATATGCAGCAAGATGGGTTGCAAAAAATTTAGTGGCTGCGGGTGTGGCAGACAAGCTTGAAATACAACTTGCTTATGCAATTGGTGTTGCAAAGCCTGTATCAATTGAAATTGAAACCTTTGGAACAGGAAAACTTGAAGAAGATAAAATTATAAATATAGTTCAAAAAGTATTTGATTTAAGACCTGCTGCAATAATAAGAGATCTTGATCTAAGAAGACCTATATTTAGACAAACAGCAGCATATGGTCACTTTGGTAGAACAGATGTTAAACTTCCTTGGGAAGAGCTAAATAAAGTAGATGAAATAAAAGCATATATGTAAAAAATAAAAAAAGCAGGAAATCCTGCTTTTTTTTAATTATATCTCCTTCGATATTTTTAGAAAATAAATAGGTTAAGCTATATAAACTTTTTTTAACCTAATTGTTATGATATAATTTTTTTATCAGATACTCGTTAAGGAGAGATTAAAATGCCCCAAATTCAAGGTGTTATAGAAGATATTATATTTAAAAATGATGATAACGGTTATGTAGTAGCTATAGTCGCAACTAAAGATGAAACTCATACAGTTGTAGGATATATACCGAACATTGTAGAAGGGCAATCGCTAAAGATTGATGGAGATTGGGTTAAACACCCCGAATTCGGAAAACAATTTAAAATAAACGGTTATGAAGAGATTTTGCCAACATCTAAGATTGGTATAGAAAAATATTTAGCTTCAGGAATAATACTTGGCATAGGTCCTGTAACTGCAAAGAAAATTGTTGAAAGATTTGGAGAAAAAACGTTAGAAATAATGGATAATAACATTGAAAAACTTGGGGAAATTGAAGGTATTGGCGAGAAGAAGGTAAAACTTATAAATGAATCTTATAAGAAACAGCAAGAAGTTAGAACAATAATGGTATTTTTACAGGAATATGGTGTTAGTCCAAATCAGTGTATAAAAATATATAACAAATACAAAAAAGAAGCTATTAAAATCGTTAAGGAAAATCCTTATAAACTTACAGAAGATATAGCAGGCATAGGTTTTAAAACAGCAGATAAAATAGCAAGAAATTTAGGTATTGAAGCATCATCACCTTTTAGAATTCAAAGTGGAATTACTTTTGTTGTAGGTGAATTTTGTGCGATGGGCAATACCTATATGCCAATGGATAAATTAATAAAAGAAGCTAGTGATATGCTTTGCATAGATAAAACAGAAGTGGAAAAAAATATTTATGAATGCACTTTAGATCAAAAAATAAAAATCGAGTTAATAGACAATGAAAATTGTGTTTTTACCATGCCGTACTATTATTGTGAGTTAGGAGTAACAAAAAAAATAATAACTATGGTAACAAATCTATATAACCCGATTAATATAAATGTAGAGGAAGAAATAAAAGGTTTTGAAGAAGAAAATAATATATGTTTTGCTGAAAGTCAGAAGGAGGCTATAAAAGGAGCACTAGAAAATGGAATAGAAGTTATTACTGGTGGACCTGGAACCGGAAAGACTACAATAATAAACTGTATAACTAATATATTCGAAAATGCTTCACTTAAGGTTTTGATGGCAGCTCCTACAGGAAGAGCCGCTAAAAGGATGTCTGAAGCTACCAAAAGAGAAGCAAAAACTATACATAGATTATTAGAGCTTGGCATAACTGATGGAACTGATATATCATTTTACAGGGATGAAGATTCACCTTTAGAATGCGATGTAATAATAATTGATGAAGCATCTATGGTCGATATAGTGTTGATGAATAATTTATTAAAAGCAATAGGAATGGGAACAAGAATAATTATTGTTGGAGATGTAGACCAACTTCCTTCTGTAGGTCCAGGAAATGTATTAAAGGATATAATAGAAAGTGGAGCTGTTAAAGTAGTAAGATTAAAAAATATTTTTAGGCAAGCAAAGGAAAGTATGATAATAGTCAATGCTCATAAAATAAACAGCGGAGAAATGCCGATACTAAATGCAAAAGATAAAGATTTTTATTTCATAGAAAACGGAAGCAGTGAAGGAATATTAAGTACAATAATAGAATTAGTAAATACGAGACTACCCAAATTTAATAAAGCTTGGGATAGTAAGACTCATCTACAAGTATTATCACCTATGAGAAAAGGGATACTTGGTGTATCGAATTTAAATGAAAAACTTCAGAAAAAGCTAAATCCGGAAAGTGAAAACAAAAAAGAGATAAAGTACAGAGACACTATTTTTAGAGTTGGCGATAAAGTTATGCAAACAAAAAATAACTATTCATTAAAATGGGAAAGAATATCAGGAGAAGGTGAAAAAGAAGGAGAAGGCATATTTAACGGTGATGTAGGCTTTGTAATTGATATAGAAGATGAAAATAATTTAATTGTTGCGTTTGAAGAAGAAAGAAAAGTGGTA
The DNA here is from genome assembly GCA_021781655.1 of Bacillota bacterium. GTDB lineage: Bacteria > Bacillota > Clostridia > Clostridiales > Clostridiaceae > JAJXWJ01. Next base: position 24,576 of record JAJXWJ010000009.1, read on the forward strand.
TATGATAAAATATATTTAGATGAATTGGATCTTGCCTATGCTGTTACAATTCATAAAAGCCAAGGCAGCGAGTTTCCTGTTGTTATAATGCCAGCATTCATGGGACCTCCGCTTTTAATGAACAGAAATTTGCTTTACACTGGAATTACAAGAGCTAAAGCTTTAGTGGTATTGGTTGGCAACCCCAAAGCGGTTCACTTTATGATAAAAAATAATAAAAGTTTTGACAGATATTCAAGTCTAAAATGGAGAATTATGGACATAATGAAAGTATGATAGGCTAAGTATTTTATTTTAGAAGGTAGGTTTTCTTTGTGAAGGTAAATGAAGAGGATTCATTAAGTTTAAGAGAAAAGAAAATAAGTGAAACTATACTTAATTGGAGCAAAGGAAAAGAAAGTTATTTGAATGTAATAGCTCCACCCTACAATACATCTATAATTTTTTTTCAAGTCGTTTCTGATTATGTAAAGTTAGGTAAAAGAGTGCTATATATAACGGATGAAGAAGATAAGCACATTGAGGTTTTAAAATCTTTTAAAAAAGGTATTTTTTTTAAAGATTATACTTATTTAAAAAATAATGTAGACAGTTTAAGTAGCCTTTTAGTATTTTGCAGTTCAATAAAAGCTATACAATTAAATGACAAATTTGATCTTGTAATTTATGATGATATAAGAAGTTATCCAGAATACTCAAAATATAAGATTATAGATATACTAAACAACTGTGCAAAGGAAAATGGAAAACTTATTGCGTATTCTGTAGAGGCTATTTTCCCAAAAAGAAAAGAAATTACTATGCATATAAGAGATAACAGAATACCGATAGTCGAGCCTAGGGTAATTACTACAAGATTAGATATAAACAAAGAAATGCCAAATGCTATATATGAATATATTAAGTGGTCCATAGACATAGATAGAAAGGTTGTAATTTCTGTTCCAGATAATATAAAGCTGCTCAACATCACGTCTTATATTTATAAATGTTGTCAGCAGCTTACAACTAATATTTTCTACTATTCAAGTATAGAAAAAAATAGGTCAGCAATAGATGGCTTTCATAAGTATAAAAGCTCTTTAATTGTTACAGATGATTTTGATAGAATATTAAGAAAAGATGAAAATATAAATATAATAGTTGGCTTTGCAGACGATGCAACATTTAATTATAAAAAGTTAGTTTATTTATGTGGCAGGACAGGTAAAGGTGAACTTGGAGATAGAGGAGAGGTAATACTTTTAGCAAAAGACGAGACTAAAGATATAGAAAAAGCTAAAAAATTGACGAGGAATTTTAATAAGGAAGCATGGGAAAAAGGATTACTAAGCATTTAACATATTTATTTGAAGCATTGCTTGAAGTTGTTTACTATAAAGATGATGTATGTATAATATGTGGCGGAAATGCAGAAGAAATAAATATATGTAAATCATGCTTAAATAAAATAAAAACCTGTCCTGGCGATACGGTCTTATGCAAAAATAATAACTATTTTATTTATTACAGTGTATCTTATTATTCAAAAGTTATGAAAACATTAATATTAAGATTAAAGTATAAAGGTGATTTTTTTTCTGGTGAAACAATTGCAAAGTTAATGGTTAGCCATATCCAAAGGGAAAAAATAAAATTTGATGCTATTACCTTTGTACCTATGACAAAACGTGCAGAAAAAAAGAGAGGTTATAACCAAAGTCAATTTTTAAGTAAGCTTGTAAGTAAAAGTTTAGATGTTCCTCTTATAAAGTGCCTTGTTAAGGTTCATGAATCAAATGATCAAATAGGTCTTGATGGTAGTGGAAGATGGGATAATCTTTCTAATTGCTTTAGAGCTGTAAATGAAAAGATGTATTTAGGAAAAGTCATTTTGCTAATAGATGATGTTATTACTACTGGTGCAACGGCCTATTACTGTGGAGATGCAATGAAAAAATCAGGAGCAAAATCAGTAATTGTATTGACTGCCGCAAAAAGTTGTATATAATATATATTGTATTGTATTAAATTAGGTTTGTGGTTGAAAGTCGATGCCAGTCGCAGGCAAAACGATCCACGTAAGTTAAACAAAGTTTTAATGAGCATGGTGCGGCTTAGAAGTAAGTCCTGCCGAGAAAATCGAGAGGGTGAGTAGTGAGAGGTTAATTCCGGGTAGCAAAAGCTCCAGCAGGCGAGTGTGGGGTCAAAGACCAGGTCAACTAGTTTAATAAATGCACTAATGGTGCGGTTTAGCAGTCCTTTTGGGGGCTGCTATTTTGGTTTTTTGAATAAAAATTCCCGAATTATTCCCGAATTTTTGATTATAGAATTGTATCTTAAGTGGCTTTACATCTAGCTTATCTAAGTATTTTAATTATGGATATAATCTTAATATTAAATTTATTGATTCGGAATTAGAGCTAATAATATGTTTTGATGTTGACTTAAATGCAGAAGATGAGGACGAGTTTGGAACACTACCAACAATTCAAGATGTTGAAATGGTATTTTCAGCTTCACGTTCAAGAAATGTATTAAGTATACCTCTTATACAAAGTTTTGGACAACTTAAAAAAATTATAGAGAAGAAGGAAAAGATATAATTTTGGATAATTGTCAAAATATTTTATTCTCAGGGTTTGCACCTACAAGTAAGACTACTGAAGATTTAAGTAAGGCAATGGAAAATTACACAACTCAATCTGGTAGTGTAAGTTATAGCTTTAAATATACAAACAGTAGAATGGAAAATCAAAATGTAAGTGGACAAATGATGGCCAAACCATTAATGTCAGCAGATCAAATTAAGAGAATACCTAAAGAAACCTTTGTATCGCTATATAAATCATTAGTCTTGTATAAAATAGCAAATATTCTAATAAAAATTATACAATGTAAAATATAAGTAAAGTATTAAATATTTAATTATTAGTTACGATAATGTAAAAGAGGATAAATTAGGATAAAAACAAAATTTAAGTAAAGTTTAAGTTGCTATCATATATAGGGCAGTAACTTAAATCTTGGAGGAAGGGATTATAAAAAACAATGGAAAAAATAAAAAGAATATTAGCTAGTGTTTTGATTATTTCTATAATATTAGGAATGGTAACACCGAATAAAAAAGTAATGGCAGCTACTACTTCAGGTGATTATACTTACAATACAAATTCAGATGGAACAATTTCAATTACAAAATACAATGGAACTGATAGCAGTGTAGATATTCCAACTGAAATTGACAATAAGAGTGTAACAAGTATAGGAAGTTTTTCATTTGATGGATGTAGTGCATTAGCAAGTGTGACAATACCGGAAAGTGTAACAAGTATAGGAAGTTACGCATTTTATAATTGTAATAGTTTAACAGAAATAATGATACCTAAAAGTGTAACAAGCATGGGAGATGATGTATTTCAAAGTTGTTCCAAATTAAAAAAGGCAACAATAGAAGATGGGAGCAAAGCAGTTGTAAGTAATGCATTTGAGAATTGTAGTGGTTTACAGAGTGTATCGATACCAAGTAGTGTAACAAGTATAGGAAGTTTTTCATTTGATGGATGTAGTGCATTAGCAAGTGTGACAATACCAGAAAGTGTAACAAGTATAGGAAGTTATGCATTTTATAATTGTAATAGTTTAACAGAAATAAATATACCTAAAAGCATAACAAGCATGGGGGATTTTGTATTTCAAAATTGTTCTAAATTAAAAAATGCAACAATAGAAGATGGTAGCAAAGTAGTTGTAAGTAATGTATTTGAGAATTGTAGCAGTTTACAGAGTGTATCGATACCAGGAAGTGTAACAAGTATAGGAAGTTATGCATTTTATAATTGTGATAGTCTAACAGAAATAAATATACCTAAAAGCATAACAAGCATGGGGGATTTTGTATTTCAAAATTGTTCTAAATTAAAAAATGCAACAATAGAAGATGGTAGCAAAGCAGTTGTAAGTAATGTATTTGAGAATTGTAGCAGTTTACAGAGTGTATCGATACCAGGAAGTGTAACAAGTATAGGAAGTTATGCATTTTATGGATGCAGTGCATTAGCAAGTGTGACAATACCAGAAAGTGTAACAAGTATAGGAAGTTATGCATTTTATAATTGTGATAGTCTAACAGAAATAAATATACCTAAAAGCATAACAAGCATGGGGGATTTTGTATTTCAAAATTGTTCTAAATTAAAAAATGCAACAATAGAAGATGGTAGCAAAGCAGTTGTAAGTAATGTATTTGAGAATTGTAGCAGTTTACAGAGTGTATCGATACCAGGAAGTGTAACAAGTATAGGAAGTTATGCATTTTATGGATGCAGTGCATTAGCAAGTGTGACAATACCAGAAAGTGTAACAAGTATAGGAAGTTATGCATTTTATAATTGTAATAGTTTAACAGAGATAATGATACCTAAAAGTATAACAAGCATGGGGGATTTTGTATTTCAAAATTGTTCTAAATTAAAAAAGGCAACGATAGAAGAAGGAAGTAAAGCAGTTGTAAGTAATGCATTTGAGAATTGTAGTGGTTTACAGAGTGTATCGATACCAAGTAGTGTAACAAGTATAGGAAGTTTTTCATTTTATGGATGCAGTACATTAACAAGCGTGGCAATACCTGAAAAAGTAACAAGTGTAGGGGATAGTGCATTTTATAACTGTAAAAACTTAAAAACTGTATATTTTGAAGGGTCAGTACCCAAAATGGGGAATCAAGTTTTTTATGGTTGTCCAAGCAATATGCAAATCTTTTACAATACATATCCGCCAGCACCTAGTCCTTCAGAAGATGAAATGCCTTCAGATCAACCTTCTGAGGTTTTATGGGCTGATCCAGTGAATACCGATACCGGAGCTCATAAAATTAGTGATGATGTTCTGGATGTTAAAGGAGCTCAAGATCTTTCTTTCAATATAAGCTATGATTCTACAAAATTATCTATGGGAAAGATGGGTAGAGGCTGGTACAATCAATATGAAATGCGCCTTGAACAAAAAAGTGATGGTTCGATTTACTATTATCTCTCTCCTTCTACATATAATATTTATAGGCTTAAAGATGGTTCTGACAATACATATACTTGTAATTCGCTTGGCAAGGAAAATTACATATTGACCAAAAATGATGATGGCAGTTACATTCTTAATTGTAACAATGAGAAAACTTATAAGTTTGATAACAGTGGTAGACTTACACAAATTATAGATAAGACTGGTATGGCAATAAATGTACTATATAATGCAGATGGAAGTATTAGTGTAAACGAACCTATATCAAAAAAATCATTAACTATAAACTACAATACATCTGGTTTAGTTAGTAGTGTATCTGATCAATCAGGTAGAAGCGTTACTTTTGATTATAATTCTAATAATTGTCTCGTAGGTGTAACAGATCCAAATTCAAAAAAGGCAGTCTATTCCTATGATAGCGATGGTCATATACTTACAGGTACTGATGGCGATGGTAATTGTTACTTTAGCGATACTTACAATATAGATGGAAAAATTAGCACACAAGATGATGGGGTATCAGGTAATGGCTTAACATATTTTGACTACGATACAACTTCTGTTAGTGGTGAGACTATTGTTACTATTACTGATAGAAATAACAAAACTTTAAAAAATATATTTGATAGTAAAAATCAATTGATTTCTACAACAGATCAAAATGGAAATACAAAAAAATATACTTATGATACAAATGGAAATGTTACTAGTGAAACGGATCAAAATGGTGGAGTATCTAATAAAACCTATGATAACGATAATAATTTATTAACTTCAACAGATCAGATAGGTGCTGTAACTACTTATACTTATGATTCGAAAGGAAATATACTGACTCAAACAAATCCAGATAATTCAACTATTGTTTATACCTACGATAGTAGTAATCGCGTAATTTCAATGGTTGATACAAGGGGAACAAAGACAACATATGCTTATGATGAAAATGGATTATTAATAGAAAAAGATGTTGCATCAAATAAATATAACTATACATATGAAAATGGTCTAGTTAAGACAGAAAAGAATCCAGACGGCGGAGTGATAAGTTACATATATAATTCCATGGGAAAGGTTACTAGTGAAACGGATGCAAAAGGGAATGTGATAAGCTATACCTATGATGCAAATGGAAATCAGTTATCAAAAACTGATTCTTTGGGTAATAAAATAAGTTACACCTATGATAGCCGTGGACATGTACTTAAACAGACAGATGGAAATGGAAACACGAAAACTTATGAGTATAATGGAAATGGTAAACTTATAACAGAAACTGATTCAAAGAATGGTGTGACTAGGTATACTTATGATGGTGAAGATCGCTTAACACAGGTCAAAGACCCTCAGGGTAATACTACCTCGACTTCTTATGATGCAGCAGGCAGGGTAATTAGTAAAACAGATGCAAATGGGAATGTAACAAAATATACCTATGATGCAGCAGGTAATGTTCTAACCACAACAAATCCAAGTGGAGGAGTAACTACAGATACTTATTATGCTAACAACAAATTAAAGACGGAAACAGATGCTTCAGGAAACACAAGTACTTACAATTATGACTCTGGCGGAAGACTTAATTCAGTTACTGATGCTTTAGGAAATTCAAAGACTTATAACTATGATTCTCAAGGTAACCTTTTGAGTGAAACTGATAAAATGGGAGATGTAACTTCATATACTTACGATGCATATGGTAACATGCTTACTAAAAAAGATCCAAATGGAAATGTGACCACCTATACTTATGATTATAATAATAAGAGAACCAGCTTGACAGATGCCCTTGGAAATAAGACACCCTATTCTTATGATTTGGATGGTTTACTGCAATCAACTACTGATGCTAAAGGAAATAAAACAACTTATTCATATGATGCCGACGGTAGATTAACAGGACAAACAGATGCATTAGGAGATACCTGCACTATTTCATATGATGCAAATGGGAATAAAGTAAAGACAACCGACGGAAATGGGAATAGTGAAAGTTTCACATACGATGCAAATAATCTACAAGTAACCTCATCGGATGCATTAGGTGACAAGGTAAGCAATAGTTATGATGCTGATGGTAATCTTACTCAAACAATCGATGCAATGGGAAATAAGACCACTAATAAGTATGACGCTGGTGGAAGACTTACTTCTGTTACAGACGCAAATAACGGAGTAAGCACATGTCAATATACAGCAGCAGGCAATATTGCAGCTCTTACTGGAGCAGCTGGAGGCGTAACAAATTATACTTATGATAATGCTGGAAGAAAGACATCTGAAAGCACTCCATCAAGTGGGAAAATAACTTATACTTATAATGCTTTGAATTTACTTTCAGAACTTACAAATGCAAGAGGACAAAAAAGAGATTATACTTATGATGCAGCAGGAAGAATAGCTAGCTTTACCGATGCAGAAGGCAAAACTAGTTATACCTACGATAAAAATGGAAATGTACTAACGGTAACAGATGCACAAGGAACAATAACTCGTCAGTATGATGGCTTAAATCGAGTTATAAAGTATACAGATGTAAATAAAAATGTAGTACAATATACTTATGACGAAGTAGGAAACCTTGCTACAATTGTATATCCAAATGGAGGAATTGTAACTTATAGTTATGATGGTGCAAATCGACTTATAAAGGTAACTGATTGGGCAAATAGAGTAACAAATTACACCTATGACAAAAATAATAATTTAATTTCAACAACAAGACCAGATGGATCAGTATTAACTGAAACTTATGATGCTGCTGAAAGACTTATAGGAATTAAGGATGTAGACAAATCTGGAAATACAATAAACTGCTATGCATCCACTTATAATGCAAATGGACAAGTAACAAAGGAAGTAACATCAAATGGACAAATTACATCAGCAATGAACTATGATGTATTGGGAAGATTATTAGGTAGAACAGATACAGATAGTACAGGAAAAGTGACAGGAAGCAATACTTATACTTATGACCTTGCTGGTAATGTAACCTCAGGCGGTGATACAGTAAGCTACGATCAAAATAATAGATTAACAGCTTATAATGGTATAAATTTAGCATACGATGCCGATGGAAACATGACTACAGGCGTAGTAAATGGAGCTAGCTCAAGTTTAACTTACGATTCAAAAAATAGACTATTACAAGCAGCAGGCACATCCTATACCTATGATGCATTAGATAATAGAACTTCAGAAACAGTAAGTGGAAACAAGACAACCTTTGTTTATGATGATAGCTCAAGTGATTTAAGTAAAATGCTTGTAAGTACAGATTCAACTGGTCAAAGCACATATTATATCTATGGAGCTGGACTTATAGGAGAAGAAGATCCAAATGGAAGCTATCAAATATACCATTATGATTTAAGAGGCAGCACTACAGCAATAACAAATGATCAAGGAACAGTAACAGATAGATATACCTATGGAGCATACGGAGAATTATTAAGTCATACAGGAACTTCAACAACACCGTTCTTATACAATGGACGAGATGGAGTAATGACAGATTCAAATGGCTTATACTACATGAGAGCACGTTATTATTCACCAACAATGAAGAGATTCATAAATGCAGATACATTAAAAGGGTCAATAAATAATGGAGAAACCCTAAACAATTATGCATATGCGAATGGAAATCCGATATCTATGGTAGATCCTTTTGGTAGGTGCGCTGATTTGGCTAGTAATGGGGGGCATACTTTACTAGACGGTTTGGGATTGATACCAGGACTTGGAGCAATACCAGATGTAGCAAATGCAGTATGGTATGGTTCTGAAGGTGATTGGGGAAATGCAGGTTTATCAGCAGTTAATGCAATACCATTTGTAGGAGATATCACAGATGCCTTTAAAATAGGTAAGGATGCAGTTGAAGTAGGAAAAGATATAGAGACTGTTGATAGGATTGCTAAGACCAGCTATGTGAAGTCAATAGATTTTTCGAAATTAGGGACAGGAAATGTTGGTGATTTTTCAGATTTACAAGGGGAATCAATAGACGAAATTTTATCAAGAATACCAGGCGATGCAACAAAAAGAGAATTAACTCCAATAGAAGGAAAGGTTCAAGATGGATTTGAATATAAATTTGTTCAAGATGGTCAAACATGGAAAGTACGGGTTCATGGTCCAGACAAATCAGCCCCAGTAGGAAGTAATGCTAGAGATGGATGGGTTGTAAGGATTCAAAAAGGAAAGAAGTATATGGATGCAGAAGGTAATTTTTATCCACGAAATTTTGATAATGAAAATAGTCCATATTATAATCCTAATGCTATTAATGATACCCACATTCCAATAAAAAATCCATAATAGAGGAGAAGAAAAATTAATATGAGTAGTGATAGAGAGTTAGTAAATTCAATTTATCATATAGGTGATATTTTTGAATACGATAAGGATATTTTATTAAATGATGCGCTAAATTATTTAGAAAAAATAAAAAAAGAATTGCTTAATACTACTAATAATGAAATCATAGAGGCATGTATAGATGTCATTTGTACAGCATTTCTGCATATTCCACATTTAGATGACTTTGATATATCATTTTTAGATGAATATTTAAATGTTGAATCTAGTCAAATTTTAGAGAACATCATTACGATATTGGGGTCAAGTGGTAAAATACAATATAGAAATGTAATAAGAAAATATTTACTATCAAATAATCAAAATATTGTTGATGCTGCTGAAGAAGCTGTGGAAACTTTGGATTTTATGGTACAACAAAAAGAACATTAAAACTAATGCTTTTTAAAATGTAACTTTATATTAAGTAAGGACTACTTCATAGGGACGTAGTCCTTGTTGTCTCTTAAAATAGCAAAGACAATATGAGTAAGCTTATGTGCTACAGCACCAACAGCAGTTAAATGATGCTTACCTTCACTTCGTTTTTTGTTATAATAATCATTAAGAGGGCTTACATGCAAAGTGCAAGTTGAAGCAGCAAGAAATAAGGCTCGTCTAAGATAAGGAGAACCTCGCTTGGACATCTTATTATTGTTAGCTATAAATTGCCCAGATTGTTTAACTGTAGGGTCAATACCAGCAAAGGCAACAAGGCTTGAGGGATTCTTAAAACGCTTAATATCACCTATTTCGCTAAGTATAATAGCAGCAGTTACAGAACCTATTCCGGGAATTGAAGCTAAATGGCAATCAAATTGATTATAGTAGAATTCAATTTCTTCATCTAAGGCTTTGATTTGTTCTTCTATAAATAAAACCTGATCAATTAGCTGTTTTAGTTGAAATTTAAAGGCATTTTGAGCTACTTTAATTCCGAAGGAATTTTCAGCGGCATCTTTAATCTTTTCAGCTTTGGAAAAGCCTAGTTGACCGCGGCTATGCTCCTTAAGAAAATTAGCCAATTCAGATGTATCAATACCTAATATGTCTTCAGGAGTTTGATACTTTTCAAGCAGTCTTTTTGAGCTTATGCCCCAAGTATCAGAAAATAGTTTTTCATATTCAGGGAAAACTTGATCAAGTATAGTAATAATCCGACATTTAAGTTCAGAAACACTATCAACTAATGATAATCTATATCTGCAAAGTTGTCTTAAGGAAAGTAGTTTGTCATCAGCTAGTTGAGTAGTTGTAAATCTACCAAATCGTATAACTTCAGCAATAATAAAGGAATCTTTAGTGTCGTTTTTAGTTTGACGGATATAAAGGTTTCTAAAACTATCAGATTGAATAGGATTAATAACATTTATAGTATAGCCCTTTTCTAGCAAGAATGAATATAAAGAAAGCCAGTAATGGCCTGTAGCTTCTAGACCGAAGGTTACAGGGGAATCGCTAATATGTCTAAGAATATGTTCAATTAACTTATTTGCACCACTATGTGAATTTGCAAATTTAATAGATTTACCGATGATAACACCAGTTTCATCGATAATAGTAGCCTCATGATTGTTTTTGCCAATATCAATACCAACAATATACATAAAAAATCTCCTTTTTTAGATAGAATCCTCATAACAATGCAAGTTACATCCTGGTTCGATATACGAAGAATTATAAAAACATAATCAACATCCAGCTTATACGCAATATCTCGCAGAGATGAGGTAACAGTCTCAGTCACGAGGTCAAGGAAGCCTCAAGGGGGCGTACGTAAACCTCTATCTATACGAGAATATTGTCTCAAAATTAGAGTGATTAAACAATAGTTATTGAAATGACTTTAAGGATATAAAAGAAATTATATTTAAAGTTTTAGATAGGAACTATTGATTAATCTTTACAAGCTTATCATACCAGGGGGTAGGAGAAGCTGCTGAAAAAACATATAATGTAAATGGTGAAATATTAAGTGAAAAACAATTTTCAGCATTACGACAAAAAGCAGTAAACCAAGCTTGGAGACAAGAGAAGCAACTTGTTACAGAAACAGGACAAGGTACAAGAAATTGGACGCCAGAAGAGATGCAAGAACTTCTGTCAAATGGGAAAGTAAAAGGATATGAAGGTCAACATATGAAGTCAGCAGAAGCGTATACTGACTTTGCTGGAGACCCAAACAATATTCAATTCTTAAAAGGAAGGAAAATGGACTTTAATGAGCACTTAGATGCACATGGTGGAAACTATAGGAATCCGACAAATGGATACTATGACCCTTCAACTGGTAATTTTATTGATTTTGGAGAGTCTACACCTTGGAAATAAGCAAATGAAAGGAGAATAAAAATGTCAAGAAAGTTTTTAACTAATAATTTATATTTAAAGCCCTTCTTTGATGAAATTAACAAATATTCTGAAGAGGTTCATAATTTAAATGAGGGATCAAATATTAGAGATATTGAGCAATTGGAGTTATCGCTAAAAATTAAATTACCAATTAATTATAAAAATTTCTTAGAAATATGTAATGGAGGAGAATTGTTTGCAGTTCCAGCAGGCATTATCTTGTCAGAGGTGTATATTTCATCAAAAGGTTCAATGAAAAAAGGAGTATCATATTTAAATGAATCTTTTAAAAGGGAGCGTAGATGGACTAATATGCCAGAGGAATTTCTCATAATTGCTGACACCAGCTATGGTGATACTATATGTATGGACTTAGAAACTAGTAATGATATTGATGCTAGAATAGTTAAATGGAGTCATGAAGAAGGAGAAATAGTTAATAGTTGGGAAAGACTAATTGACTGGTTAATGGAAGAGTTAGAGATAGGGGCCATGCTTGTTGATTATGATGGCACAGATAAAGAGTAAAAATTAACTACATAAAGTTGTTGTAGCTAACTGCATTACTGTTGATAAGAAAGATGAGTAAGAGTAATTGTTTAGAATAATGAATTTTCCGTATTTCTCTTATTGCAAATTTCGCTGCATAATTCAAATTACGCAGTAAGTTGGACACTACAACATGAAAAATACATTCAAAAACAACAAACAACCATCAAAAATAGTTTTCAGTGCTGACTGCTATGGAAAACATAGGAGCTTCAGCAAAAACTTCTTTTGGTGGCTGATTAAAGCTAATAGCAATACTCCAATGGATGCTGTAATGGCGATTGTTGGAGTTTTTCTTTTGGTCGCAATAAGGTAATAGCTTGGTCATGCTTTGGACGTAGGAAATCTAGTGAAATCAATGTAACCGTCAAAAAATCTCCGTAAACGGTGAATAACAAGTACCTCGTAATCAATATTAGTTTTTGAGATAATTAATCCAAGCTTTAAAAAACTACTAGTTTTTCAAAGAAGCTAAACTAGTTTTGAGGAGGTATTGATGGATAAGATTACTCATGAAATGCGTTTGACACATTGGAAATCTATTATAAGTGAATGTCGCAATAGTGGTATGTCCGTTAGGGCGTGGTGTATTCAAAACAATATTGATGAAAAAAGATTCTACTATTGGCAGCGTCGTGTAAGAGGAGAAGTTTTCGAATCTCTTAAGAAAAATGAATTTCAAAATCAATCAAACTTTGTACAGCTTTCCGTTCAGAATGATAATTTAAAGAACTCTCCTTCCTTTAAGCCAGATATTGTAATGCATATCGGAAATAACATATTAGAACTCTCTAATACTGTTTCAGAAGAATTACTTTCAAAAGTTTTGAAGGTGATGTCAAATGTTAAATGATGCTTATGGTTTTGAAAAAATATATATTGCTTATACTGAAGTTTTAATTATACCGAAGTTCTTCAAGAATAGTTATATATGAGTACTATTTAAGAAAATTTTCGGTATAGTATCTTGAATTAGTCTAGAGTCTATAGTCTATAGAGCTTCTCCATTACTTCTTCATTATGCCACTTCTTATCTGTAAGAGTCTTATTTGCTTTTTTAAGTGATTTAGCAAGTGTATCTAATGTAGCAAATGCATAAAAACCAGATGTGGTAGACATATTTTCATGACCTAATAACTGTTGAATGTGCGGTAGTGGAATTCCCTGCTGATATAAATCCATTGCTCTTGGTTTTCGAATCATATGACAGTGTACACTAGCAGGCATCTCCTGTCCTGCATTTTTACATTTAACTGCATAACGTTTTAGCATTTTTTCCACAGTATCAGCTGAAAGGGAATGCTTTTTACCATGTGTTGTAGTATAGAAAAGTGCTTCGTCAGAAGAAGATATTGCATGAAACTCTCTAAGATAACTGTAAAGATGTTTTTTTGTTTTTTTCCATTAATGGTATATTTCTGTATTTGCGCCCTTTTCCACACACTGTCACATAAGAAGGTTTTACATTTAGGTGAATATCACGGATTTTTACATCCAATATTTCTGATACTCTTGCTGCAGTATCATACAATAAAATTAACATCATCTGATTTCTGCGTTCAGATGCTTTTTCAGTGACCGCAGGTGATGATAATAACGCTGCCATTTCTATATTATTGAAATACTCAATAGGTTTTTTTTGAGTTTTAACAGCCTTAACAGTGCATACTTCCATGTAGTATGACATTAATTCCAAACTTTCCTGTGATGCATACTCCATTAAAGCATGTATTGCAGTTAATCTTAGATTGCATGTTTTAGGCGAAAGATTTTTTTTATTTAATATCCAGCTCATGTAATCTTTAATATTGGTGCGGTTAAAAACCTGAAAAGATATCTCTTTTCTATTGTATAGTTTCTCATGCACAAGATAATCTATGAAATAATTTAATGCATGTCTGTAAGGTGAAACCGTATTCACACTGGATTTTCGTATATTTGTCAGATAATGATTCAAATAATCTTTAGCAGTACTCCAAAAAAATTGGCTATTATTCACATCATTTTTTTTCTTCATCTGGCACCTCTGGCAGGATATTTTCTAGTTTTCTAGAAATATCCGTATAAGTAGAAAAAAATTCAGGTACAAAATAAAGCTGACTTCTATGTTAAACCTAATGGTGATGTAATACCCTCAACTGGTTATAGGTATATGCCAAGAGGAGCAAATTATATTGATAATTTAAAAAATACAATGGAAGTACCTGCTAACCCTAATGGAACGTATTTTACTTTTGATAAGTATGAAGTGCCGAATCCTGGAAAACTACAAGTTCCACATGATGCATCCATAAGAGGTTCTTTTGATACTCTACAAATAATTGATGATGTTAGAATTCCAAATGGGAAATGGGGAGAAGCAAGTTGGATGGAGCCTATAACTAAAGATTTCCCTAAATATGGACCAGGTGGTGCAACTCAAGCAATAACTAACAAACCAATTAAATTAGATGATTTACAAGATTTGTTAAGGTGAAGGAGAGATAATATGTTTTTTGCAGATACAAAAGATATTTTTAGATGTACAGAAATAGTAAGAGAGGAATTAAAGAGAAAAAATATTAATGTAGATGAAGAAGTTTTAAATAAAATAACAGTTGATATTATGAACATCTCCTATTCAAAGGGTGGTGACTATTCAAATGAAATTATACGAAGTTTTGCAGAGACGTATATAGAAGAAGAATTTTATAAAAAATTTCTATAAAGAGAGAATGATTTAGTTTAATAATATATGAATAGGAGTGTATAGTTTTATAATGTAAAATAACCAACTACAAGATTTTGTAAAAACTGACTACAAAATTATCTAAAGTGCATAACATAAAACTCAGTAGATAATAGTTTTTGAGATAATTAAGAAAAACAATAATTCACTGCATAATTCAAATTATGCAGTAATTTTGGTAAGCGATGGAACCATCGCTTACAGATTAATAGGACAAACTGATGCATTAGGAGATACAGGTTCTATTTCGTATGATGCAAATGGGAATAAGGTAAAGACAACCGACGGAAATGGAAATAGTGAAAGTTTCACATACGATGCAAATAATCTACAAACAACCTCATCAGATGCATTGGGTGACAAAGTAAGTAATAGTTATGATGCTGATGGGAATCTTACTCAAACAATCGATGCAATGGGAAATAAGACCACTAATAAGTATGACGCTGGTGGAAGACTTACTTCTGTTACAGATGCAAATAACGGAGTAAGCACTTGTCAATATACAGCAACAGGCAATATTGCAGCTCTTACTGGAGCAGCTGGAGGAGTAACAAATTATACTTATGATAATGCTGGAAGAAAGATATCAGAAAGCACCCCATCAAATGGTAAAATAACATATACTTATAATGCTTTAAATTTAGTTTCTGAGCTTACAAATGCTAGAGGACAAAAAAGAGACTATACCTATGATGCAGCAGGAAGAATAGCTAGCTTTACCGATGCAGAAGGCAAAACTAGTTATACCTACGATAAAAATGGAAATGTACTAACGGTAACAGATGCACAAGGAACAATAACTCGTCAGTATGATGGCTTAAATCGAGTTATAAAGTATACAGATGTAAATAAAAATGTAGTACAATATACTTATGACGAAGTAGGAAACCTTGCTACAATTGTATATCCAAATGGAGGAATTGTAACTTATAGTTATGATGGTGCAAATCGACTTATAAAGGTAACTGATTGGGCAAATAGAGTAACAAATTACACCTATGACAAAAATAATAATTTAATTTCAACAACAAGACCAGATGGATCAGTATTAACTGAAACTTATGATGCTGCTGAAAGACTTATAGGAATTAAGGATGTAGACAAATCTGGAAATACAATAAACTGCTATGCATCCACTTATAATGCAAATGGACAAGTAACAAAGGAAGTTACATCAAATGTACAAAATACATCAACCATGACATATGATGTATTGGGAAGATTATTAGGTAGAACAGATACAGATAGTACGGGAAAAGTGACAGGAAGCAATACTTATACTTATGACCTTGCAGGAAATGTTACCTCTGGCGGTGATACGGTAAGCTACGATCAAAATAATAGATTAACAGCTTATAATGGGACAAATATAGGGTACGATGCCGATGGAAACATGACTACAGGCGTAGTAAATGGAGCTAGCTCAAGTTTAACCTACGATTCAAAAAATAGGCTATTACAAGCAGCAGGCACATCCTATACTTATGATGCATTAGATAATAGAATATCCGAAACAGTAGGTGGTAAAAGTACAACTTATGTATATGATGATAGTTCAAGTGATTTAAGCAAAATGCTTGTTAGTACAGATTCAACAGGAAAAAGCACATATTATATCTATGGAGCTGGACTTATAGGAGAACAAGATCCAAATGGAAATTATTTAATCTACCATTATGATTTAAGAGGAAGTACAACAGCAATAACAAATATGCAAAATACAGTAACAGATAGATACACCTATGGAGCATATGGAGAATTATTAAGTCATACAGGAACTTCAGCAACACCGTTTTTATTTAATGGACGAGATGGAGTAGTTACAGATTCAAATGGCTTATATTATATGAGAGCACGTTATTATTCACCGACCTTGAAGCGATTCATAAATGCAGATACATTAAAAGGGTCAATAAATAATGGAGAAACCCTAAACAATTATGCATATGCGAATGGAAATCCGATATCTATGGTAGATCCTTTTGGTAGGTGCGCAGATAGTTCTAGTACGGATGATAACTGGTTAAATGCCCCAGCAAAAGAGGATATTTTTGATAAGTTTGTACATTGGATAACTGGGGACTCGAGTCCGAAAACTCAATTTGAACAGCAAGCAGATGCACAATTTTATAATATGTCATTAGATTCTCAAATGATGGCTCAAGATATGTCTGAAAGTGCGATATCAGATGTAATGGATAGTGTAAGTGCAGATTATGCAGATGAAATATCAGAATCATTAGCACAAAGTTCTATTCCATCTAATTATAAGGGGATGGGTGAAGATTATTATCATTCTGCTAACCCTTCAGTAGTTGACTTAATGAAAGAGAGTGGATTTAGAACTGATTTACCAAATCCACAAGCAGCATGGAAAAATAATAGATTTGGGAGTGGAGTATACTTAGCAGATTCTCCTGAAACAGCACTAGCAGAAAGACCAGGTGGAACAATATTAAAGATTAATGCTGATATAGGCAAGAATCTAGATGTCACAAATAGAGGAATTATCGATTATGATATGGGTCAGGCTATCGCAAGAGGATCGAGGAAGCAAGGATATAATTCAATCACATTTTTGTCAAATGCAGCAAAAGATCAAGGATTTATAGGTGTCAATACAATGATTTTCGACCCAACAAGAGTATCAATACAGGAGGTATTACCATAATGAATTATTGTTTACCAGATATACCTAAAGTTTATTGGATTAAAAAAATTACTTATAGATGTAAATTATGTGGTCATGAGTCTGAGTATCTTGTTCCTAATAGTAATGATATAGTAAAATACAAAGAAAAAGATGGAACAGCGATTAAATGGCTACCTACCTATGGAAAAGGAGGTTATCTAGATTTAATTTGTAAACTTGTTCCTAACCATAAATTTAATGACCCAATAACAATGAAAATTGCAAAGGAATTCAATTCTAAATTATGTAACTTCATCGAACCTAGTTTGAATGGGAAAATATTTACTATAGATGATAATTCAAATCTTTGTGATAAATGTAATTCAAAGGAGTTGCAGTATATTCGAGAATGCATACTTACATCTCCAGAAATAAACTGGTTAAAAATATCATGTGATTTACTAAAATAAAATTATAAAAATTGTGCTAAATTCAAATGGTAGTAACAGAAAAAGATTTGTTGCTACCATAACTTTTGTTGCTACAGTTTCATCCATGGGGGGAAGTAAAGCTGGTGGAGTATGTAACCCTGTAGAAGTTGAAGGTTTAAGAGTTACAGGAAGAACTATTCCCAATAATTTAAATGAACAGATGGCTATGGAACAAGTTAAATCAAACCCTTTAGAAAATGCAAAACAATTACCTTTTATGATGAATGACGGAAGGTGGTCAGCTTCAGAAGGATGGACTAAAATGCAATCAATAGTTAAAAATTCTGATGGTAGTCAGACAGTAATACATTTTGATTATAATAAAATTACAGGCGCATTTGATGATTTCAAATTTAAATAGAAAGAGGATAGTTATATGAATAATATTATTTTTGAAAAGGTATGGCAGGATTCAGAGCTAATTGAATTAAAAATCACTGCTAAATCTGAATTTGTTACAGCATATCAAAATTGTTATATTCAAAATGACAATGTAGATGAAATATCAGAAAAGATTTGCCGGTTTTCTCGATTATATAATGAGGATTGCTATGTAGAATTTGGTAAAAAGAGTGGAGATTATACTCCGGCTTTTTCTATGAAAATTATGAAACCTGATACATCTGGTCATCTAAAAATTGAGGTTGATGTGGAAATTGATGATATAAACAATCGTTCACATAGGTGCTGTTTTTATGTAGAGAGTGAATTAGGTGCTATAGATAGGTTAGGTGTAAAAATTAAGAAACTTAAAGATGATGATGTTGGATGTATAGTCTCATTGTATTATAATGAATTATAATTATAGGAAACATTTTTATAGGTTAAAGGTTAACATTACAAAATAAGTTTAAACTTAAAAACGATAAGAAATTGATGTTAGTATAATATTGTAGACACGAAAAGCCGAACACTTTAAAATAAAGAAAAAGAAGGAAGTGTTAAAATGGCAAGAGGTCAAAAACAATATACAGAAGAATTTAAGAATAAAATAATGTGAAGATTTAGCTATAAAATTTGCATAATTTGTTCAACTCTTTGAGTCCAAGATATTGACATAGATCCAGGTAGAATTTATATTTAAAATAAATCATGAAGAACATGATAAAATATTCTAAGTTATAAGTAAATGCGGTTAAGTCGTTAATTACTGATCAAATATATAATAAAAACGAATTTTTTATTCCCGAATTATTCCCGACCTAGTCCGACTATAATATATTTTGAAAAAAGTAACTTATGCATAAGAAACCTAGTATTTTCAATACTTACAGAGGGTTATGAATAAGTTATATATATGATTGTTTCTTAAGGCGAGTGTGGGGTCAAAGACCAGGTCAACTAGTTTAATAAATGCACTAATGGTGCGGTTTAGCAGTCCTTTTGGGGGCTGCTATTATGTTTTTACATAAAATTCGTAAGATTGTTGAAAATAAAATTAGTGAAAACTCTTGACTTAAAGTAGGCTTAAAGTGATAATGTATTAAATGTTAGAATTATTAAAATTTATATACAAAATGAAAAAGGAGAGATAAATAACATTATGACTGATATTGATATATTATTAAGTGAAGCTGAAAGGTGTCTTATGTGCAAAAAGCCAAATTGTAAGGCTGGTTGTCCCATTAATACTTCTATACCAGATATCATAAAACTTTACAAAGAAGATAAAATCATGGAAGCTGGAGAAATTTTATTTAAAAACAATCCACTTTCTGTAGTATGTTCATTAGTTTGCATACATGAAGATCAATGCGAAGGAAATTGTATAAGAGGAATTAAAGGGGATCCTATAAGGTTTCACGATATAGAGAATGAGATATCAACTAGATACTTAGAAGAAGCTACTTTTAAAAGTGTAGAAAAAGATAAGGATAGAGTTGCAATAATTGGTGGCGGGCCAGCAGGAATTACAATCGCGTTTATTCTTTCCCAAAGAGGGTACAAGGTTACTATTTTTGACGATAATGAAAAAATAGGTGGAGTGCTTAGATATGGTATTCCAGAATATAGACTTCCTAAAAAAATATTGGATAAGCTTGAAGAAAAGCTTATCGAAAGTGGAGTATATATTAGACCAAATGCACTAATTGGACCAGTATTAACTATAGATAGATTACTTGAAGATGGATACAAAGCAGTATTTATAGGAACAGGAGTATGGAATCCAAAAACTTTAGATATAAAAGGGGAGACTCTAGGTAACGTCCATTTTGCAATAGATTACTTGAAATCTCCACTAAGTTTTAGATTAGGACAAAAAGTTGCAGTAATAGGTGGCGGTAATGTAGCTATGGACGCAGCAAGAAGTGCTAAAAGATATGGTGCTAAAGAAGTAACTATAATATATAGAAAAGGCTTTGATGAAATGCCTGCAACTAAAAAGGAAATAACAGAAGCAAGAGAAGATGGAGTTATATTCGAATTATTTAAAGCTCCACTGGAAATAACAGAAGAAGGAATAAAGTTGGCCTTCACAGAAAATATAACAGACTCAAATGGAAAGATTCAAACTAAAATTATTAGTGGAAAAGAACAGTTTTTTGAATGTGATTCGGTAATTGTTGCTGTAAGTCAAACACCTAGAACTAACATAGTTTCAAATACAGACAACTTAAATGCTAATAAGTGGGGATTACTTATTACAGATGAAAAAGGAAACACAACTAAGAAAGGTACTTTTGCTTGTGGCGATGTTGTAACTGGTGCTAAAACTGTAGTTGAGGCAGTAGCTCAGGCAAAAATAGTTGCAGAAACTATAGAAAAGTATTGTGAAAATGCTTAAAAACATCATACAGGAAAAAAAGGATGCCAAAACTTTGGACATCCTTTTTTTCCTGGTATAATTTATTGGAGGAATTTAGATGGAAAAAGTTAATATATTAGGCACAGGTAGTGCTATGGTAACAAAATGCTATAATACTTGTTTTACAATTTCAAATGGGAATGAACATTTTTTAGTGGATACTGGCGGAGGTAATACGATTCTAACAAATTTAGAGAAGTTAAATATAGATATAAATAAAATTCATCATGTTTTTATATCACATAAACATAATGACCATATTACAGGAATAATCTGGATTATAAGAGCTGTAGCCCAAGCTATGATAAATGGTAATTACGATGGGAATTTAACTATTTATAGTCACCAGAATAATATTGAGGCTATAAATATAATAGCTGATTTACTGTTAGAAAAGAAGTTTTTAAAGTATATAGGGGATAGAATAATATTTAGTGAAATTAGCGATGGATGCAATGTAAATATTTTAGATTGGAACGTTAATTTTTTTGATATCAAAAGTACTAAACAACTTCAATTTGGCTTTACTACAATGCTAAAAAACAATAAAAAGCTTACATTTTTGGGAGATGAGCCGTATAAAGAAGAACTTTTTAAGTATGCAAATGAGGCAGATTATCTTTTTCATGAAGCATTTTGTTTATATTCACAAAAAGAGATATTTAAGCCATATGAAAAGCATCATGCAACTGTAAAGGATGCCTCTATAAATGCAACTAAACTTAATGTTAAAAATTTAGTGTTATACCATACTGAAGACAAAAACATAGAAAAGAGAAAAGAACTTTACATGAAAGAAGGAATTGAATTTTTTACTGGTAATATTTTAGTACCAGATGATTTAGAGGTCATTGAATTGTAATAATAAAATAATATTTGGTTGCTAGGGAATAATAATATATAATTTTTTATTCCCTAGTTTATTGTACAATTAATAGCTGTAATTATAGCTCTTACTTTTTGGCAAGTAAAGTAAGTTATTTTGATACACCTCTTCGATTCATTTCAAGTTGATATGCAGTACTTGTGATTTTACCGCCTGCATATAGCTGTTTAAGTTGTGATGTTGTGTACTTAAAAAGTGATGTCGCTGATATAGTTTTACTGCTTGCACTATTATTTGATACATTATTGCTGGCAGTTAGTGCATTTGAGCCGGCTTTACTAATTTCTACTGTATCGCCATGAGCTGAAACAAATTTTGCTGCTAAATTTGGATTACTTGCTTTTTCTTCACCTTTTAAGGCTTCCTTTGCTTTCTCGCTTGGACTTTCATTTGTCTCCTCATTGCCTTTAACTCTTGTGGAAGCTTTAGCATTATTTACGGCAGTGCTAGTTTGTGGAGTATTAGCTCCTACTAATAGGTTTATCATATTATCATCTCCTTCTATAATCAATATTATAAAAGAATTATTAAAATAAGATTAAAATTTAATAAAATATGTATTCCAACTGGATAAGTATTAGCCATGTAAGGGCATATATAACATATTGATAAAAGCTTATAGTATGTTAAAATAATATAATAAGAGGTTGGCGAATATTATTTCTTTTTAGACAGCCTCAGTAAAAGGTGGTGTAAAAATGGCAGATTTAGAAACAGAAAACATTGAAGTAAAGTACAAACTAAGAAGTATTAGAGAGTTATTTCAAGGAGACATAATCTTGCATCCTTTGTTTAGAGATGATGGCTTGATGCTAATAAACAAATATACCAAACTTACACAAACATATATAAAAAAAATCAATGCATACTACAATAAACCATTTTCTGTTATTATTATTGAAAACAATGAAGATTTTAGTAAATTTTTAATTAATAAAGGCTATGAAACTGATAATTTTATACAAATGCTGACTCAGGTCGCAGAGGCTACAAAGGAATTTTCGATAATACCTATGTCGGTTGAATTGTATTTAGGAACAAAAATAAAGCCAAAAGTTATAAAAGAAGAAAATAGTGAAGTAAATGAAGATTATAGTATAATAATTGATACTTTAGCCTCAACTCCCTTTTGGAATATAATTGAAGAAAATTTAGATTCCCCTATAGCCCAGAATAGGATAAAAAACGTTAAAAATATTTTAATAGATAAATTATGCACAGATGTTGAACTTTTAAATTTGCTAAAATTAATGAAGAAGCATGATGATTTATTAATTTTGCATAGTATAAATATGCTTTGCATCTCTTTAAACTTAGCAGCATGTCTAGAAATGAAAGAAGAGGAACTTATAGAACTTAGTTTTTGTGCACTATTTTGTAGCATAGGATTTATTAATTTTCCTCCAAAAGATTACCACCATTATTTAAGAAAAAAAGTGCATAATGAATTTGCAGATAAAGTAATTAAAAGTTCCATTAAAATATTGTCAAAAACTGAATTTTGCAGAAGTAAAAACATAATTTATGGAGTTTTAGATCGTTATGAAACTTATAATGGAGAAGGCGCACCATTAAAGAAGAGAGGAAAGGAAATATCGTTATTTGGAAGAATATTATGTATTGTGTCAATATATGAAAGATTAGTTAGCGGATATTTTATGGATAATCCTTTTTCTCATAATGAGGCAATAGATATAATGTGGAATGATGAAAGAAATATTATAGATTTGGATATACTAAAAATATTTATTTTTAGAACTACAATATATAAAATAGGGCAACCGACACTATTTTATTTTGGTAAGCAAGGCAAAATTATAGGATTTTCTAATTACATTGAAGCACCTATTTATCCAATAGTAGAATACAGTGATGGTACTATAATAAATTATTATGGTGGTTAAAAATTATCATAATTACAAGTTTATATAATGCCATATAATATTTTTTTATTATATGGTATTATATAACAAAAGAAGATTATAAATAAATTTTTAATTAATATAGCAAGGGTGTGCTTTTAAAATTGGAGAATAGGAGAAAACATTACAGAGTTCAGTTTGAAAAACCTATATGTACTAAGATTTCAATAGTTAAAGTTAATGGGAAAAGTGTAAAAACAGGGACAAGTCATATTTGCATAGATAACATAGGTATAGGTGGTCTAAAATTTATATCGAGCCTAGATTTTTCTCTCTCTATAAATGCAGTGATAGAGTTTCAATGTAAGGTTGCTTCCGATATCTTTAAGTTTTATGGAAGCATAATTAGAAAAGAAAATTTTGAGGAAGGTTTATTAATATATGGTGTTGAGTTTATAAATAAGGCTGAGGAAAATGTAGAAGCAATTACAAGATTGAACGAATTATTTGAAAATAATGTTATTGGAAAAAATAGCTTTTGCCATGGACAATATGAAGAGTGTTTAAAATATAATAAATTTAAAAATGATAGAAGACAATTTGAAAGATATAAGTTAAAAGACAACTTTAAAATAAAGCTTGAAATAAATGATGGAAATGATCTAAAAGAAGCAGAGGCCATAATAAAAGATATTTCGGAAAATGGAATTCAAATAAAATCACATGCAAAATTAAGTGTTTCAAGAGAAAAGGAATTGGGTTTTAAATTTTATGTAGAAGATGAAATAATAAATTCAAAAGGATATATAATAAGATCATTAAAAAATAGGGATAACAGCTATACTTATGGAGTAAAGTTAGTGGATTAAAATTTCACTTATGATTTTTGTTTTTTTGTTTAAACTAAATAAGATGAAATTTATATTATAGGATGTTGGGAATTTTTATGAACACATAAAAATCAAAGAAAAATCGAGAAAATCAATCAAAAGTTGACTTAATTTTCTGTCAATTAGCTTATTTCTATTTGTATATTGTCGTAAGATGGAATAAAATATATCTATCAACAAATTATAACTTAATTATAAAAATTAAATATTCCTTATCAGAGAGGGGCTGGAAATATGAGAGTAACAATTACAGGAAAAAACCTAGAGGTAACAAGCGGATTAAGAAGTGCAGTTGAAAAGAAGCTATCAAAGCTTGAAAGATTTTTCAATCCCGATGTAGAAGCTCATGCAACACTAAGCGTAACAAACTTTATGCAAAAAATAGAAGTAATTATACCTTTCGGTGGGGCTGTACTTAGAGGTGAGGAATCAAATACCGATATGTATGCAGCAATTGATTTAGTTGCAGATAAAATGGAAAGACAAGTTAGAAAACATAAAAATAAATTAAATAGCAGAAAATATAGCGACTCATTAAAGTTTCATGCCATTCCTGATTTTGTACCTGAAGGTGATGAAGAGGATAAGAAGGAAGCAAAGATAGTTAGAACAAAGAAGTTTGCAATTAAGCCGATGTCAGAGGAGGAAGCAGTTTTACAAATGGAACTTTTAGGTCACAATTTCTTTGTTTTTCAAAATGGAGAATCAAACGATGTTAATGTAGTATATAGAAGAAAAGATGGGAATTACGGTTTGATAGAACCTAGATTCTAATTAAAATAAAAGTTAGGCATTATTCTTTATAGGATAGTGCCTTTTTTAGTATACTTTAACAATTTAAAAGTTGCTGTCACACAATTTAAATGATATAATTTATTAGTATGATATTAATATAAATTTGAAAAAATAAATATATCTTTAGAAAATTTATAAGTATCATATATTTTATTTTGAAATAGTGAGGAAATAATAATGGGAATTTTTTCAGGTGTTTTTGGATCTTATAGTGAAAAGGAAGTTAAAAGAATCGTTCCGATTGTTGATAAAATAGAAAGCATGGATGCATCGATGCAGGCTTTAAGTGAAGATGAACTTAAAGGAAAGACAATTGAATTTAAGTCTAGACTAGAAGCTGGAGAAACTTTAAATGATATTCTTCCAGAAGCTTTTGCAGTGGTTAGAGAAGCATCCAGCAGAGTTCTTGGAATGAAGCATTTTAGAGAACAGCTAATAGGTGGTGTAGTTCTTCATCAAGGAAGAATTTCAGAAATGAAAACAGGAGAAGGTAAAACTTTAGTTGCAACATTACCTTGTTATTTAAATGCTTTAACCGGTAAAGGGGTTCATGTAGTTACAGTAAATGATTATTTGGCTAGAAGAGATATGGAATGGATGGGTCAATTATATAAGTATTTAGGCTTATCTGTTGGAGTAATTCTTCATAGTTTAACTCAAAGCGAAAGAAAAGAAGCATATGGATGCGATATTACATATGGAACAAATAATGAATTTGGCTTTGATTATTTAAGAGACAATATGGTTATATATAAAGAGGAAAGGGTTCAAAGACCTCTAAACTATTCTATCGTTGACGAAGTTGACTCCATTTTAATTGACGAGGCTAGAACACCATTAATCATTTCTGGAGAAGGTGAAAAATCTACAGAGTTTTATAGAGTTGCAGATAATTTTGCTAAGTCTTTAAAAAAGGATGATTATACAGTAGATGAAAAATCAAATTCTGTAATTTTAAACGAAGCTGGAATTGAAAAGGCAGAAAAATATTTCAAGTTAGATAATTATGGAGATCCAGATAATATGGAAATTCAGCATCACGTAGCTCAAGCCTTGAAGGGCAACTATATGATGAAAAAAGATAAAGATTACATGGTTAAAGACGGAGAAGTAATAATAGTTGATGAGTTTACAGGAAGACTTATGGAAGGCAGAAGATATAGTGACGGCTTGCATCAAGCAATTGAGGCTAAAGAAGGAGTTAAGGTTCAAAAGGAGTCTAAAACTTTAGCTACAATAACTTTCCAAAATTATTTTAGATTATATGAAAAGCTTTCTGGTATGACAGGTACTGCCTTAACAGAAGAAAATGAATTTAGAGAAATATATGGTTTGGATGTTATAGTGATTCCTACCCATAGACCTATTGCAAGAATTGATTTTCCAGACTTAGTTTATAAAAATGAAATTGGAAAATTTAATGCGATTGTAGATGAAATAGAAGAAACACATAAATTAGGTCAGCCTGTACTAGTAGGTACAGTAAGTATAGAAAAATCAGAGGTTATTTCTACACTTTTAAAGAAAAAAGGTGTTCCACATCAGGTTTTAAATGCTAAATATCATGAAAAGGAAGCAGAAATTATTTCTCATGCAGGAGAAATGGGATCAGTAACAATTGCAACAAATATGGCAGGTCGTGGTACCGATATTAAGCTTGGCGAAGGTGCATTAGAAGTTGGCGGACTTAAAATTATTGGTACAGAAAGACATGAATCTAGACGTATAGATAATCAGCTTAGAGGACGTTCAGGTCGTCAAGGAGATGCTGGTAGTTCTAGATTTTATGTATCTTTAG
This sequence comes from Bacillota bacterium, assembly GCA_021781655.1. GTDB lineage: Bacteria > Bacillota > Clostridia > Clostridiales > Clostridiaceae > JAJXWJ01. The sequence goes on from JAJXWJ010000009.1 coordinate 51,734, forward strand.
AAGATGACCTTATGAGAATTTTCGGCTCTGAAAAAATTTCAGCGGTTGTTGATAGATTAGGTCTTGATGAATCTGAAGCAATAGAAAGCAAAATGGTAAGTAAATCTATTGAAAGTGCTCAAAAAAAGGTTGAGGGAAACAATTTTGATATAAGAAAAACTCTTCTTCAATATGATGATGTTATGAATCAACAAAGAGAAATCATGTATAAGCAAAGGACTGAAGTTCTTGAAGGCGAAGATATGAAAGATCAGATTCAAACAATGATTAGTGATTTGATTAATACTGTAGTAGATGCTCATCTAAGCGGCCTTGAGGAAAATATAGAGGAAGACTTAGAACATCTTATAGAATATTTAGAAGATATTTTCTTACCTAAGGATGCAGTAAGTGTAGAAGAATTTAAAATGATGTCTAATGATGAAATAAAAGATAAGCTTTTAAATATTGCAACAGAGTTGTATAGTAAAAAGGAAAGCGGATTTGGCTCTGAGCAGTTAAGAGAAATTGAAAGAGTAATTCTTTTAAGAGTTGTTGATACAAAATGGATGGATCATATAGACAACATGGATCATTTAAAAAGAGGAATGGGACTTAGAGCATATAGACAGCAAGATCCTGTTCAGGCTTATCAATTCGAAGGAAGCGATATGTTTGAAGAGATGATAAATAATATTAAGGTTGAAACAATTAAGTATTTGTATCATGTTGAGGTACAAAGAGCACCGGAAAGGGAAAGAGTTGTTAGAGAAACAGCAACCAATTATGAAGCTGAAAAGGAAACTGCCAGAAGGGCTCATGAAAAGGTTGGAAGAAATGATTTGTGTCCTTGTGGTTCGGGAAAGAAATATAAAAATTGTTGCGGTAGTAGGGTTATAGAATTAAATAAGAGGAGTGAAAATAGTGTTAATAAAGCTTGAAGAAAATTTAAGTAATATTAAGCATTTAGGAGAAGTCATAGAGGAAATAAGGGATTCACTTTGACATAGAAAATATTAAAAGAAGAGTTGAAGAGCTGGAAGGTAAAATGCAGGAACCTAACTTTTGGGATAATATGAAACAGGCTCAAGAAATAACCCAAGAAGCAAAGTTTTTAAAAGACAGAGTAGAAGGGGTAAGTGGGTTTATTAGTACGGCTTCTGATTTGGAAGTTTTAATAGAAATGTGTATGGAAGAAGAGGATGAAGAACTTTTTAAAGAAATAAATTTAGAATTAGAAGCTTTAAATAGAGCAGTTGAAAATTTAAGAATAGAAGTTCTTCTTTCTGGAGAGTATGATAAAAACAATGCATTATTAGATCTTCACACAGGTGCTGGAGGAACAGATGCACAGGATTGGACAGAAATGCTTTTAAGGATGTATACAAGATGGGCAGATGCAAAAGGATTCAAAGTTGAAACTTTGGATATGCTTCAAGGTGATGAAGCAGGAATTAAAAGTGTAACCTTAAAAATAACCGGGGAATTTGCTTATGGTTATTTAAAAGCAGAAAAGGGAATCCATAGATTGGTTAGAATATCTCCGTTTAATGCAAATGGTAAAAGACAAACTTCTTTTGCATCCGTTGAAGTTTTGCCTGAACTTACTCAAAATCAAGATATAGCTATAAGACCAGAAGATTTAAAAATAGATACGTATAGATCCAGTGGTGCTGGTGGTCAGCATGTAAACAAAACTGAATCAGCAATTAGAATAACTCATATACCTACAGGTATAGTAGTTCAATGCCAAAATGAGCGAAGTCAATTTTCAAATAAGGATACTGCCATGGCAATGCTTAAAGCAAAGCTAGTAGAATTAAAAGAGAGAGCTCATAAGGATAAAATAGAAGATTTAACAGGTGAACTTAAGGATATAGGATGGGGGAGCCAAATTAGATCTTACGTATTTCAGCCTTATACCATGGTAAAAGACCACAGAACCGGAGCAGAAGCTGGCAATGTAGATGCGGTAATGGATGGAGATATTGACCTTTTTATAAATGAATATTTAAAGCAAAATAAGGGTGCTACTCAATAATAGTAATATTATAAGGGTAGCACCCTTTTTATGTTATTAATTGAAATTAAGAATTGATGAATTTATGCTAGATAGGTTCGGAACTATCTTATCTGGTAGGGAATAAAAAGTACTAGTACCAACACAAATAGCACCCATATTCATTTCTTTTGCTTTTTGAAGAAATGCTTCTTCTGTGCAAAATACGACACAATTTTCTGGATTAACACATATGTTTTCAGCAGATTTTAAAAGCAGAGGTTCCGTGTCTAAACCATTATTTTTAGAACATTCGATAGAATCAAAGAAATCACAAATATTTAAGTCTTCTAATAATGTATGATCGTTATTTTTTTTTGTAGTAACAGCAAGCTTCATTCCAGAAATTCTAAGATCTATTAAGAAACGTTTTACGCCAGGTAATATTTCGCCTTGTTTTGTATCAACTATGATGTCATCAAGATTAAAAATACATCCTTCTACTTGTTTCATAATATATCACTCCTATATATTGGTTCTTTAAGAAAATAAATGATTAGTATATTTACATTATAATACAAATTATTATCTATAATTCTATTGTTAAGTATAATTAACATTTAAATTAAAGAAATTAAATTAATAAATTTCAGTTGACAGCTATAAAAAAATCATATATTATAAAACCTAATAAACAAATAAGAATTGTAAGTAATAAAATAAAGGTAGGTGATCTTGTGAATAAAAATATAGTTTGGCATAACACAAATGTAGATAGAGAAGATAGAGAAAGGCTCATAAAACAAAAAGGAATAGTATTATGGTTTACAGGACTATCGGGTTCAGGTAAATCAACTATAGCATCTGCCCTTGAAAAAAAACTTTATGATATGGGCATGCTTACATATCTACTTGATGGTGACAATATTAGACACGGACTAAACAAAGATTTAGGATTTACAGAAGCTGATAGAATCGAAAACATAAGAAGAATTTCTGAAGTGGTTAAGCTATTTGTAGATGCAGGAATTATAACCATTGTAACCTTTATCTCACCATTCATTGAGGAAAGAGAAAAAGTAAGAAAATTATTAGGTAAGGATTTTATTGAAGTGTTTATAGATTGTCCAATAGAAGTTTGTGAAAAAAGAGATCCTAAAGGTATATATGAAAAAGCAAGAAAAGGTGAAATTAAAAACTTTACAGGAATAGATTCACCTTATGAAAAGCCATTAAATCCTGAGATAACGGTAGTAACTAATGAATACAGTGTGGAAGCATCAGTTGTGAAGATAATAGAATATTTAAAAGAGAGGTGAAAATATGGCGTTAAAGCGGCAAATAATAAAAACGGATATACTAATTATTGGAGGCGGTGCTGCGGGATGTTTTGCAGCAATAACAGCGGCAAAACAAAAAGCAGTTAATATAATTATTGCTGAAAAAGCAAATATAAAAAGAAGTGGATGTTTAGCAGCAGGGGTAAATGCCTTAAATGCATACATAACTAAAGATGAAACTGCAGAAAGCTTTGTAGATTACGTTAAAGAAGAATTTAATGGGGTTATAAGAGAAGATTTAGTTTATACAATTGCAAAGAGATTAAATAGTGTAACAGAAAAAATAGAAAGCCTTGGACTTCCAATACTCAAAGATGAAAATGGCGAATATGTAACAAGAGGAAAAAGAAGCATAAAAATAAATGGAGAAAATATTAAACCTATCTTAAAAAATGCAGTAGAAAATTACAATAACATAGAAGTGTTAAATAACACAAATATTATAGATTATATTGTGAAGGATAATAGAGTGATAGGTGCTTACGGATTTTCTATTAAAGAAGAGAAATTTATAGTTATTGAAGCTAAAGCAGTAATATGTACAACTGGTGGAGCATCAGGAATTTACAAACCTAATAATCCAACCTTTTCAAGACATAAGATGTGGTATAGCCCTTTTAATGTAGGCTCAGGTTATGCTATGGGAATAAGGGCAGGAGCTGAAATGACTACCTTTGAAATGAGATTTATTGCACTTAGATGCAAGGATACCATTGCACCTACTGGAACAATTGCACAAGGTGTTAGAACTCCACAAATAAATAGTCTAGGTGAAAGATATGTAAAAAATTATGGTAAAGCTACAACAATAAATAGATTATATGCAACGGTTAGAGAAAATTTGGAGGGAAGAGGGCCTTGCTATCTTAAAACAGAGGATATTAATGAAGAGCAGGAAAAAGAACTTTTAAAAGCATATTTAAACATGGCACCACAGCAAACTTTAAAATGGATTGGAAGTGGTACTTCGCCAAGGAATGAAAATGTTGAAATAGAAGGTACAGAGCCTTATATAGTTGGGGGACATACATCTAGCGGCTATTGGATTGATACAAATAGAAAAACTACGATAGAAGGACTTTATGCAGCAGGTGATGTAGCAGGAGGAAGCCCTAAAAAATATGTTACTGGATGTTTTGCAGAAGGAGAAATTGCGGCTATTTCCGCCCTAAAACATATTAAACAAATAGAAATAGTTGATTTAGATGAAGGCACAATTAAAGATAAATTTGAAGAGATAAATTCATATTTTCATAATGACGATAACTTACTTTCCTTTGAGGAAATTGAAGAGGCTATGCAAAAGGTTATGGATGAATATGCAGGGGGAATTTCACAAAATTATGCCTATACTAATAGAAAATTAAAAATAGCGGAAAAAAGAATAGATGAACTAAAAGAAATGACAAATAAACTAAAAGCAAAAGATATGCACGAACTTTTATTTATCTATGAAATTATTGACAGACTATATGTAGCTAAAGTTTTAATTAAACATTTGCAGGCTAGGCAGGAAACAAGATGGAAATGTTATGAACAAAATGCTGATTACCCACAGCAAGACGATGAATTGTGGATAAAGTATGTAAATTCTATATATAAATGTGGAAAAGTTGAAATTTTGTTTAGAGACATAGTTGGAAGGGATGAAAGCTATGAGCATAAAAATTGATAAAAATAAATGCGTTGGGTGTAAAAAATGTATTGAAGTATGTCCTGGAACACTTATTTGCAAAGATGAAGATGGAAAAGCCTATATAAAGTATCCCAAAAATTGTTGGGGGTGTACAGCTTGCCTTAAAGAATGTAAATTTTCAGCAATTGAATACTATCTCGGTGCAGATATAGGTGGTAATGGAGCAAAGCTTAAGGTTTTGGAAACAATAGATACATTAGATTGGATTATAACACATGAAAATAATAAAAATACGACAATAACCACTAACAGAAAGGAATCAAATAAATATTAGCATTGAATTACTTAAAAAGGGGGCTAAATAATTTTGAGTTTATCGGCTACAAACATTAGTAAAAAATATTCATCTAAGCATAAACAAAGTTACATTTTGAATAATATAAGTATTTCTTTTAAAAAAGGTGAGTTTGTATGTCTTTTAGGTCCTTCTGGCTGTGGAAAGTCTACTCTTTTAAACATAATAGCAGGACTTTTAAAGCCTAGTTCCGGTGAAATCACATTAAACGGCAAAAAAGTGACAGAAGTAGGAGTGGACAGGGCTGTAATGTTTCAAGAGTGTGCACTTTTTCCATGGCTTACGGTTATAGATAATGTTGAATTTGGAATGAAGATTGCTAAGGTACCTAAAAAAGAAAGAAGAGAAAAGGCTTTAAAATATTTGAAGATGGTACATTTAACTAAATTTCAAAATTGTTATATTAGCGAATTATCTGGTGGAATGAAACAAAGGGTAGCCTTAGCAAGAGCTTTAACTTTGGATTCTGAAGTGCTTTTAATGGATGAGCCATTTTCTGCCCTAGATAGTCAAACTAAAGATATACTTCAAAAAGAACTTGAAAAAATTTGGTGGGAAACTAAAAAAACAATAATTTTTGTAACACATAATGTAGAGGAAGCTGTGCTTTTAGGTGACAGAGTTATAGTGATGTCTGCCAATGGGGGCAAGATTAGAAAAGAGTTCAAAATAGAACTGGGAAGACCGAGAGAAAGTCAAAGTATAGATCTTAGTTATATTGTAGCACAAGTTAAAAAAGAACTTAGAGAGGAGGTAGAAAGAGTTGCAAAAGGTGAATACGACAATGATTGGAATTTTGAAGAAGATACTATTTTACATGATTCTGATTTTGATTTGGGAGCTGGTTTATAAAATCGGAGCAGAAAATTTAAAGCTTGTAAAGGCAAATGATTTTCCTGACCCATATAATGTATTAAAAACTTTAACAGCACTAATAAAAGACAATACTTTAATAATAGCAGTAGCAACAAGTTTAATAAGGCTATTAATTGGTTATATAATAGCTCTTGTTTTAGGAATAGTTATAGGTATTTCAATTATTAGCTTTAAATTTTTAGACGATAATTTGAGTCCGCTTATTTTAGGACTTCAAACACTTCCCAATGTATGCTGGATTCCTCTTGCTACCCTTTGGTTTGGACTTAATGAAAAAGCCATTATTTTTGTGGTAGCTATAGGTTCGGTTTTTGCTATAGCAATAGCTACAGGGTCAGGAATAAAAAACGTAAATCCAATTTATTCAAAGGCCGCAAAAACAATGGGTGCAAAAGGATTAACCTTGTATAAGGAGGTCATAATTCCAGCTGCCCTTCCTGCCATAGCAAGCGGGATGAAGCAGGGGTGGTCCTTTGCATGGCGAGGATTGATATCTGGAGAAATGCTTTTATCCTCAAAAGGACTAGGACAAATTCTTATGTCAGGACGAAATTTATCAGATATAAATAAAGAAATGGCTGTTATGGTTGTAATAGTAGTTTTAGGGTTATTATTTGATAAGTTAATATTCGAAAGGTTAGATAGAGGTGCTAGATACTTATTTAATTAATCACAAAATAAAAGGAGAGATTTATTATGAATCATTTAGATAGATTAGAAGCAGAGAGTATATATATTTTAAGAGAAGCTTATAAACACTTTGGAAAGTTAGGAATGTTGTGGTCTATTGGAAAAGATTCAACAGTAATGCTGTGGCTTGCACAAAAAGCATTTTTCGGAAACTGCCCCTTCCCATTAATTCATGTAGATACTACATACAAAATACCGGAAATGATTAAGTTTAGGGATGAAGTAGCTAAAAAATATAACTTGAATTTAATTGTAAATACAAATCAAAAAGCAATAGATGAAGGTATGGGACCATCTAAAGGAAGGCTAGTTTGCTGTAAGGCACTAAAAACAGAGGGACTACAGGAAGTAGTTAAAAATTATGGATTTGAAGGATTAATAGTTGGAGTAAGAAGAGATGAAGAAGGTTCAAGATCAAAAGAAAGAGTTTTTAGTGAAAGAAATGCTGAATCAGAATGGGATTATACAGATCAGCCTCCAGAACTTTGGAACCAATTTAAGACAGATTTTAAAAAAGGCAATCACATAAGGGTTCATCCTCTTTTAGGCTGGAGAGAAATTGATATATGGGAATACATAAAAAGAGAAAATATTCCAATAATTGATTTGTACTTTTCTAAAAATGGAAAGCGTTATAGAAGCCTTGGTTGCGCACCATGCACAAACCCAATACAATCAAATGCATCTAATATAGATGAAATAATAGAAGAATTAAAAAATACAAAAGATACAGAACGATCAGGAAGAGCACAAGATCAAGAAGATGCACATGCACTAGAAAAACTAAGAAAGAATGGATACATGTAATCCTGGAGGTGAAAATATGAATAAAGAGAGAGAAAACTTAAACATAGTAGTAGTTGGTCACGTAGATCATGGTAAATCAACTTTAATAGGAAGGCTTCTTTATGATACGGATTCGCTTCCAAATGGTGCCATAGAAAAGGTTAAAAATATATCTAAAGAAAAAGGAAAATCTTTTGAATACGCATATCTTTTAGACGCTTTTGAAGAAGAACAAAAGCAAGGTATAACAATAGATATAACCATGATTCAGTTCTTCACAAAGAAAAGAGATTATGTAATTATAGATGCTCCAGGCCACAAAGAATTTTTAAAGAATATGATTTCTGGAGCTGCCAGTGCTGAAGCAGCATTCTTATTAGTTGATGCAAAGGAAGGCATTCAGGAACAATCTAAAAGACACGGATATATTCTTTCTTTATTAGGAATAAAAAAGGTATATGTAATTGTAAATAAAATGGATTTAGTAGATTATGCTGAAGAAAGATTTAATGAAATTGAAGAGCAGTTTAATGACTTCTTAAACAATTTGAATATATATCCAGAAAAATATGTGCCTATATCTGCATTTAACGGTGAAAATTTAACTAAAAAATCTGATAAAATGCCATGGTATAAAGGAGAAGCAGTACTAGAGACCATGGATAGAATAGAAAAGGAAAAAGGAATCGAAGAAAGAACACTAAGATTTCCTATTCAAGATGTATACAAATTTGATGATAGAAGAATTGTCTCTGGCAGAATAGAATCTGGTACTTTAAAAAAAGGTGATGAAATTGTAATTTATCCTAGTGGAAAAACTACCAGAGTTAAAGAAATACAATATTGGCAAGATAAAGATAAGACAGATGTAATAACGGCAGGTATGTCTGTGGGTATAACTTTAGAAGATGAGTTTTTCAATAAAAGAGGAGAGGTTATATGTCATAAAAAGGATCATGTAGCTACCTCGAATGTTTTCAATGCAAATGTATTTTGGCTAGGAAAAGACAATTTGGTAAAAAACAAAAAGTATAAATTAAAACTTGCAACCCAGGAAGTTGAATTTGAAGTGTTTTCAATAAATAAGGTTATAGATGCTGCATCTCTTGAAAGCAATGAAAATATAGATTTTATAAAGAAAAATGATGTGGCTGAGGTTACCATTAAAACTAAATATCCAATTTGTTTTGATGAATTTAGTTCAGTGCAAGCTCTAGGAAGGTTTGTAATTATAGATAATTACAATACTAGCGGTGGTGGAATTATTTCTGGAGTTGAGGATTCCTTGAAAAGAGAAATTAAGGAGATTAAAAGCAAAAATATTTCTATAAGAAAAAGGCTTGTTACTAGAGAGCAAAGAGAAGAAGCCTTAAAGCAAAAAGGAAAAGTAATCTGGCTTTCAGGGCTTCCTGGCTGTGGTAAAAATGAAATAGCCTTAAAGCTTGAAAAGAAATGGTTTGAACTAGGTAGAAAGGTATATTATTTAGACTCTTCACACCTTAGATTCGGATTAAGCAGTGATTTAGCCTTTACAGTAATGGATTCTCATGAGCAAACTAGAAGAATTGCAGAGATGGCAAACCTTTTTGCTGATAGCGGAACAATTACCATTGTGACTTCTGTAAGTAGATTTAAAGAAGACAGACAGTATGCAAGAGAAATTATTGGAAAAGAAAGCTATGTGGAAGTTTTTGTAGAAGCGCCAAAGGATATATTAAAGAAGAGAAATCCTAAAGAATTAATTGAAACTAATGATAATAGTTTTGAATATGAAAAATCTGATTATCCTGTTTTATCACTTTATATAAATGATGCAGAATTTAATTCGGATAAAAAGGTTGAGGAGATTTTAGAATTTTTAGAATACTAATAAGAATGGGGTTGTCGCAATAGAAAAAATGTGCGACAGCCCAAATTTTTTATTTATAAATATCCTTATAAATTAAAAATATAGTTAAAGTTATACATATTCCAAGGGAAATAATCCAAATTTGATTTGAATATAAAATAAAATAATTGCTTGGAAAAGCTAATGGTAAAAGTTCTTTTGAGAATACTGTAAAACAATTTTTAATTGCTGTTTTGCTAATATTTTGAGGTTTATCAAAGGGAGTATGAATTTTACTCATATCGCTATCACAAAAGGTAACAGCATCTATTCCAAATTTTCTAAAGGATGCATGATCGCTTGCATCTTCAAATAAACAATTATATTTGATTTTACTATCAATACAAATTTTTGATAAATCTTTAATTAAACCTGTGTTTTTGTTATCATTCTTACCTCCTACAATAGAAAGTGGCACAGCATTGCTGCCAATCATATCGAAGTTAAAAACCTCACTGCTTTTAACTTCATTTTTATACCTATCTACAAAATAATTTGATCCTAAAAGTCCAAATTCTTCTGCATTAAAGCCTATAAAAATTATATTTCTTTCTGGTACACCTAATGATTTTATATATTTAGTCATTTCTAAAACAAAACTTATTCCAGAAGCATTATCTAGAGCACCGCTGTAAATATTATTTGAAAAATCTTCACCAAGATGATCAAAATGAGCTGAAATAATTATAGGAGGAAGCTTGTTATCTTTTCCTTGTATGTAACCAATAACGTTATTAATATTTGTTTTGCTTTCAGTGCACGGAACAGAGCAGTCTATAGAACATCCGTCAGCAAGTAAATTTTTAAAATCATTATAGGTTTTTTTTGAAATTAAAATTAACAAAGCTATAGGACTATTTTGGCTATAAGAGCTCCTAAAGGAAATATTATTATTTTCTGGGCAATAAAAAACAAATATATTACCACCAGAAGAAACTTTTATGTAGCTACTACCATAAGTTATTTTATTGTTGTAATTGAAGCATATTTTATTTTGTTTGAAGGAAAGCATGTCTTCCTTGTAATCAGTGCCATATATATATTGTTTTATTAGTTTTCCGTTATTGTTAAAAACCTTCAAAAAAGGCTTTCCAGGAATTGGTTTTGGAAAGGTTACTGGAAAATTTTCATAATAATCTTTAATGTATGGTTTTAAACCATTTTTTTGAAATTGATCTTTAATATATGCTGCACATATTTTGTTTTCAAAGGTTCCTGCTAATCGTCCTTTAAAAACATCGGAAGAAAGATAGTTAATGCTTCTCATAACTTCATTTTCGTTAAAGTTGTTAATTTGTAAGCTTAGTTTGAAGCTCATAATAAAAATAACAATGAATATAAATAAAAAAATATAAACTATTTTCTTTTTCATAGTTGCTCCTAAAAATCTCAATATATAATATATATATTGCTGCTTATATAAGTAAATTCATATCATTATGAAGAGTTTTTTTATTTACTATGCTATAATAATAATGTAATTAAAAATTGGAAGGATGTGAATTTTAGTTTTAGAAGTAAACCTTACTTTAAAACTAATTAAAATATGATGACAATTAATGAAAAACTAGCAAAACAATTTAATATAGCTGTTAAGCAAGTAAATAGTGTTATTGAAATGCTTGATGAAGGAAGTACTGTGCCTTTTATTGCTAGATATAGGAAGGAAAGAACTGGTGGACTAGACGATACAATACTTAGAGAGCTTTATGAAAGACTTACATATCTAAGAAATTTAGAGGAAAGAAAAGAGACGGTTATAAAAGCTATAGAAGAGCAAGGAAAGCTTACGGAACAATTAAAAGATGATATATTAAAAGCAGAAACCTTAACTGAGGTAGAGGATTTATATAGACCATACAAACAAAAGAAGAGAACAAGAGCAACTATAGCGGTAGAAAAAGGTTTAAAGCCACTGGCAGAAACTATTTTTAGCGGTCAATTTAAAGGAGATATTAATTCCTTTGCTGAACAATTCATAGATGAAGAAAAGGCTGTAAATAGTATAGAAGAAGCTATATTAGGTGCAGAAGATATAATTAGTGAAATGATTTCTGATGAAGCTGAATACAGAAAGTGGATGAGAAGTTATGTTCAAAAGGAAGGTTTTATAGAGACAAGTGGAAGCAGCAAAGAACCAACGCCTTTTGAAATGTATTATGAATACAAAGAAGCCGTTAGTAAAATTCCTGCACATAGAATACTTGCAATAAACAGAGGTGAAAAGGAAAAGGTACTGTCTGTTAAGATTACGAGTGATGAAAATAAAATTATAGATTATCTTAAAAGCAAATGTTTAAAGGGAAATATAGAAACAGATAAATTTGTTGAAGAAAGCGTTAAAGACTCCTTAAAAAGGCTAATATATCCATCGATAGAGAGAGAAATAAGATCGGAGCTTACAGATATAGGAGAAAACGGTGCAATTGATATTTTTAAAGCTAATCTTAAGGCACTTTTGATGCAAGCACCAATAAAAGGTAAAGCAGTGCTTGGATATGATCCGGGTTTTAGAACAGGCTGCAAAATTGCTGTGCTAGACGAAACAGGAAAGCTTTTAGATACTTCAACAGTCTATGCAACAGCACCACAAAATGATGTAGAAGGTTCTATAAAAATTCTTAAGGAACTTGTATATAAACATAATGTAGGTATGATTTCACTTGGAAATGGAACTGCCAGCCGCGAATCTGAAGAGGTGGTTGCTAGACTGATAAATGAAGTTAAAAAGGAAAAAGGCTTAGACCTTTATTATGTAATTGTTTCTGAAGCAGGGGCTTCCGTATACTCAGCTTCAGAACTTGCCAGCAAGGAATATCCGGATATAAACGTATCATTAAGAGGAGCTATATCTATAGGAAGAAGACTTCAGGACCCATTAGCCGAGCTTGTAAAAATAGATCCAAAATCCATAGGCGTTGGACAATATCAGCACGATGTAACACCAAAAAAATTGGATGAATCTTTAAAGGGGATAGTTGAAGATTGCGTTAATAGTGTTGGAGTAGATTTGAATATAGCAACACCATCCTTGCTCTCATACATTTCTGGAATCAATGCAAATATTGCTAAAAATATTGTCGAGTATAGAGAAGAAAAAGGGAAATTTTCTAGTAGAAGCGAGCTTTTAAAGGTAAAAAGATTAGGACCAAAAGCATATGAGCAATGTGCAGGCTTTTTAAGAGTACCAGAAAGCATTGAGTCTTTAGATAACACTGCAGTTCATCCAGAGTCCTATGAAGCGGCAAAAAGCCTTCTTCAAACCTTAGGTTATACTGAAGAGGATGTTAAAAATGGAAAGCTTAATGAAATAGATAACAAAATAAATGGTATCAATTTAGAAAAACTTTCTGAAAATATTGGAATAGGCATACCTACCCTAAAGGACATAATAAAAGAAATTAAAAAGCCAGGAAGAGATCCTAGAGAAGCCATGCCAAAACCGGTTTTAAAAACAGGAATAGTAGATATTAAACAGCTTAAACCAGAAATGCAATTAACAGGAACTGTAAGAAATGTTGCTGACTTTGGAGCTTTTGTAGATATTGGTGTTCACCAGGACGGTCTGGTTCACATAAGCCAGCTTTCTGACAAATTTGTAAAGCATCCTTTAGACGTTGTTAAGGTTGGGGATATTGTAGAAGTCAAGGTATTAGAGGTTGATGAAAAAAGAAATAGAATATCATTAACAATGAAATTTTAGTAGATTAGAGGTGTTATTTTGAACTATCAACAGCTAATTGAGCTTTTAAAAGAAAATGGAGAAGAGAAATATAAGGCGTTTACAAAAAAAATTGTTCCAGAAGTTGATGATAATTTTGGAGTAAGGATGCCTATATTAAAAAAGATAGTTAAAAGTATACTAAAAAATAGTGATATGGAAGAAATGTTAAATAACCTTCATAAAGGTGAAAGTCATGAAGAAAAGTTAATTGAAGGTTATTTGATTGCTTCAAGAAACTATGACAATGAAGCACAAATATTTGAAGCAATAGAAAATTATATAGTAAGGATTAATAATTGGGCTCTATGTGATAGCTTTGTGACAGCTTTAAAAAAGTTAGCAAACAAAAATAAAGAAGCTTTCTTTATAAAAGCAAAACAATATATAAAAGCACAAAATCCATGGGAAATAAGGGTTGGTTTAATCATATTTTTGGACTACTTTTGCAATGAAGCCTATTTGGACAAAATTTTAGAAGAATTAAAAGGTATAAAAATGTCCCATTACTATGTGAAAATGGGAGAGGCATGGCTTTTAAGCATGCTGTATTTTGTGGACAAAGTGAAAGTTGTGGATTTTTTATTGCATAGTGGTGTGGATAAATGGACAGTCAATAAATCTTTTCAAAAAATAGTAGAATCACGTAAGCTTGATATAAATGAAAAAGAATTCATAAAAAAGATGAAAAAAAATGTAAGCTAAGTATTGATTTTCGTTAAAAATTTAACTATAATAAAGAAAAGATAATCTTCAGGGCAGGGTGAAAGTCCCTACCGGCGGTATAGCCCGCGAGCCAAATTTTGGTATGATTCGGTGAAAGCATTTATTGCTTAATTCCGAGGCCGACAGTAAAGTCTGGATGAAAGAAGAGGTATGTTTTAATTAACGTATTCATTATGCCCTGACTAAAAAAAGTCAGGGCATTTTTATGTGCGCCTCTTGAAGATATGTCATTAAAAAATTTTGGAGGTAGAAAAACATGAAAAATGTATCAAAGTCAACAAATTTAACAGTAAAAATAGGTTTACTATCTGCTATTGCACTTATACTTATGTATTTTGAATTCCCTGTTTTGCCAGCATACAGTTTTTTAAAAATCGATTTAAGCGATATACCGGCATTAATAGGAGCCTTTGCATTTGGTCCTTTTGCTGGAATAATAATAGAAGCAATTAAAAACTTACTTGTAATTTTAACGAAGGGTACTCAAACAGGTGGTGTTGGTGAACTTGCAAACTTTGTTGTAGGCTGTGCTTTTGTAGGTTGTGCAGGTATAATATACAAAAGAAAAAAAACAAGAACTATGGCAGTAATTGCTTTAGTTTCAGCTACTATTTTTATGGCGATTGCAGGTGTAATAGCTAACTACTTTGTATTCGTTCCTTTATATTTTAAAGGTGCACCAAGTAGTTATATAAATGCATATATGATATATGGCGTAATACCACTTAATTTAATAAAAGGAATAATAATATCTGTAGTAACTTTAGTTATTTATAAGAGAATTTCAGTTTTAATAAATTCAGAAGTACTTAACTCTAAAAAACTTTCGTCAGAACAGTAAAAAAAAATCGGAAGCTACTGAAAAACATTTGCTTTTCAATAGCTTCTAATTTTTTTTGTTTTTAAACTTCTCTTTTCCACATAATGATTGCATCTTCATTATTATTTGCATAATAACCTTTACGTATACCTTCTGGAATAAATCCAAATTTTGTGTAAAGCCTTTGAGCTGCAATATTGGATTTTCTAACCTCTAACGTTAAAGAGGTTATGTTTTCCTTTTTACAGATTTCAATTAGAGCGATTACTAAGAGCTTTCCTATACCAGTTCTTCTGAAGGCCTCCAAAACAGCTATATTAGTAATGTGGGCTTCATCAAGAATGAGCCACATACCTCCGTAACCTACAACCGCATTGTTTTTCTTTATCACTACATACCTTGCAAAACTATTTTCTAGTTCCTTCTCAATAGAATCTCTGCTCCAAGGATCAGCAAAACATTCATTTTCAATAAGTAAAATAGAATCAACATACTGCTTTTCAAATGGGCATATTTCTATATCATTCATTTATATCTTTTCCCGTCCTCAATTCATATTCTCTTTCTGCCTGAGACTTTCTTATATATAATGGAGCTGTGTGTGGACTGTCAAAATTATTATTTAAAAGTTCTTTAAATCCAAGTTCACCTAGAGCAGCAGCTCTTACAAAGTTTAAATGTGAAGGTGCAAAATTAGTTGATTCTAATGAATTAGTAATTTTATCCTTATATAGATAAGTAGCATCTCCTATAAAAGTAACAGAACTTTCTTTACTCTTTAACATAGTTAAAAGTTCATCCATAGAAATAACCATGTAGTCTGTTAGTCTTTTTAATTTATTTTCATTATAAGTGTATATAGCTGAGTAAACATTTCCTCTTAAGGCATCTAAAATGGGGCATAATATGCCATCTGTAAAAGGTAAATTATTTGCTAAAGCATCCAGTGATGAAATGCTGACATATGGTTTTCCAGTACCTTCACTTAAACCTTTTACTGTAGCCATTCCTATTCTAAGTCCGGTAAAAGAGCCGGGACCTTTTGAAACTACAAAACCATCTATATCTTTTATGTTAGTGCCAATCTGTTTTAAAAGAGTATCTATTATAGTCATTAAAATAACAGAATGCTGTTTTTTATAATTGAAAGTAATTTCACCTAATAGTTTATCATCCTCTATAACTGCACAGGTTGCTGCTTCTGTGGCAGAATCTAAACTTAAAATTTTCATAATTTCAGCTCCTCTACGTAATTGTATCTATCTCCTATGTAATTTATGATAATTTTTCTAAAATCAATACCTTTTTCGGGGAGCTTTTCTATATATACGGAAATATGTTCAGTTGGAATAAGTTCAGCTATATATGATGACCATTCTATAATGCTTACAGCATCACTGAAAACATAGTCATCAAAACCAATTGCATATATTTCTTCAGGATCGTTAACCCTATACACATCAAAATGATTAAGTTTTAATCTACCGTTATATTCATTGACGATATTAAAAGTTGGACTTGTTATATTATCGCATATAGAAAGACCTTTTGCGAAACCCTTTGTAAAATGAGTTTTGCCAGTTCCAAGTTCGCCATTAATGCATATGATATCGCCAGCATTAGCAAGTAAACCTAATTTTCTTCCGAGTTCTAAAGTCATATTTTCATTATTAACTATAAAATCCATTTTAATTCACCCCTCTGCTATTTTATACTATAAAGCAAAAAAAGAAAAGGCATAAAAATGCCTTTAAACTTCTTCAATTGCAGTTTTCAATTGTGAAAGTGCTTCGTTGCAAACTAAACCGTCAATAACCATACCTTCCAAAATAGAAAAAGCGCTGTCAGAAGATAGCCCTTTTCTATAAGGTCTATCCTCAGTTAGTGCTTGATAAATATCACAAACACATAAAATTTTTGCCTCTTCAGAAAGTTTATCCTCATCTAATTTTCTAGGATATCCATTACCATTGAGTTTTTCATGGTGGTTTGAGCTCCATTCACTAATTTCTTTTATGTCCTCTATTTTATCCAAAATAATTTTTGTGTAATATACATGGGACTTTATAATAGAAAATTCATTTGGTGTAAGAGCACCATCCTTGTCTAAAATGCTGTTTGGAATTGCAATTTTACCTATATCATGGAGAAGACCTGCAATTTTCATTTGGAGACACTTTTCTTTTGAATAACCTAAATAAACTGAAACCTTATAAGCTAGTTCTGCAATGCAAAGAGAATGCATTGCTGTAAAAGTACTTTTATTATCGATTATGCTAGCTAATATGTATGCAATCTTTTCAAATTGTTCTAAATCGAGTTCTACATTTATTTCTGGACAAATATTATCTAAAATAAAGTCCATAAAAGTTATGTTTTCAATATCAAACCAGAAAATCTCTTTTTCTGAGATATTTAAAAAAGCATCTACTAAACTCTTTGAAAATATGGAGTTAGTATTGCTAATTACCCATGATGTAATACTATCTCTTTGGCTGTGAGAGGAATTATTTTCATCATATAGCAGTTCAACTAAGTCAGCTATCCTAATTATTTGACTTATAATAGGAATTTGGTTTTCGCTTAAGCCCATTGGACCGCTTCCATCATAATTTTCATGATGATAAAGTATTAAAGGACTAATATTATTAAATATGGGGAAATTTTCAATAATATCTGCTCCTTTTATGCAATGCTCTTTAATATAGGAGTTTGAGGTATGACTCCTTTTTAAATAGCTGGCAGCACCTATATCGTGTAAAAGGGTAGTAATATAAAGTTCTTTTATTAAAGCTTCATCCAGACTTAATTCAGCACCTAATTTTAAAGCTATATAAGTAGTACGTTTAGAATGATTCAAATAATTATGATCAGAAAAATTGATGTTAGAAATCTTTTCTATAATTCTTGTGTTTTTTATGGTGCTGATTTCTGCTAGGTCAAGGGCAATTGCCATAGCTCTAATAGTTTTGTCTAAACTAATTTTCATAATAATCTCCTGTGGGGTTATCTTTGTGATAATATTCTATCATATTATTAAAAAAAATACATTAATATATTTAAAATTATGTGCAAACGATATCAAAATATTTTTTGCGTAATGGAAAAATGTATAGTATACTACAATATAGGGAACTTAGGAGCATTATAAGTAGAGGTGAAGATTTTGAAAAAGTTGCTTTTTGTACCGCTGATTATTTTAATTATATTTCAAACTGGTTGTATGAAAACGGCAGTTAATAATAGCACAAATACACAAAAGCAGGAAATTGTTCAAAACAATTTAGATATAATGGTTACAAATAAAGATTTGTACTATATGGTAAACGAAATAGCTGGCGAAAATAACAGTATAGAATATATGTTTAGTGATGAAGATAAACTTCAAAAATTCACACCATCAAGCGATAGTGAAACCAATGTAGCAAAATATGATTTATTTTTTTACAGTGGTGCAAGTTTTGAACCATGGGTAGATAACTTTTTAAATTACATAGACAAAGGAAAGATTGGCATTATTAATGTATCTCGTGGTGTTAGCCTTAATAGCTTTGGAAATAAACTGGATTCAAATTATGGTCTTAAAAATCCATATTATTGGCTTGATTATAATAACTATAAGGCTATGCTTTTAAACATCAGAAATGCCGTTGAAGAGAAAGACCCACAAAATAGAGATATTTATGAAACAAACTTTGAAAATGCAATAAAAACTATAGATGAATATAAAAAACAAAAGGATAAATTAGATGCAAGCTTAAAAAATTGTACTTTTGTTACAGATAAAGATGATTTTGATTATTACATAAATGAAACTGGTGCACAAAGCATTAAGTTTTATAGAGATGCAGCAGGAAATATAGGAAGTAGTGACGAAACTCAGATAGCTAATCAAAAAAGTAAAGGTAATGCATTGTTTTTTATATATAAGGATGATGGAGATTTAAATGCAAATCAAGCCTTAATAGAAAAATATAACATGATACCAATTAAGTTTGTATGCTATGATGGAAATATGACATACTTAAAAATACTTGAAACTAACGATGCAAATGTTAGTAAAGCTTTAGCAACTATAAAAAAATGATATTTAACGCTCTATTAGTATAGTCGATTAATAATGATTCTCATAGAGCTGCAATAGCAGCTATTAGGGTTTCAAAACCATTTGAATCAACTAATTATAGAAATGTGCATGACAAAAAGACCTTTTTAAAAAAATTTTTT
>JAJXWJ010000069.1 GCA_021781655.1 Bacillota bacterium
TACAGAAAAGGCTTAATTAAAGAAAAAAATAAATAAAAATAAGGTTTTTAATTTAATTTTAATGTTTATAATTTAAAATATGCATAATAAGTTTTGAGAGGATGAATTTGATGAATATTATACAAACTATTATTTTAGCTATAGTTCAAGGTGTAACTGAATTGTTCCCAATAAGCAGTGTTGGACATTCGGTAATAACGCCTTATATTTTTGGCTGGAAGCTAGCACCAACATTTTTAAAGGAAAATTTCCTGCCATTTGTAGTAATGATGCACTTAGGAACAACAATAGCATTATTAATTTATTTCTGGAGAGATTGGGCAGAGGTTATAAAATCTA
The DNA here is from genome assembly GCA_021781655.1 of Bacillota bacterium. Classification (GTDB taxonomy): domain Bacteria; phylum Bacillota; class Clostridia; order Clostridiales; family Clostridiaceae; genus JAJXWJ01. The sequence continues at coordinate 340 of JAJXWJ010000069.1, forward strand.
TATTTGATGGTAAAAAGAGTTCAAAGAAACTGCTTATTTTAATCATCGTTGGCACTTTGCCTGCAGCTATAATTGGATTTGTTTTTGAAAAGAAATTTAACAGTATTTTTAGTAGCGTAATGGGAGCATCATTTTTCTTGATTATTAATGGTTTCTTATTGTTCTTTGGTGAAAAAGCAAAGAGCAAAGGTAAAAAAGAAATAGAAGATTTAACATACAAAGAAGCAGCAGTTGTTGGCTTATTTCAGTCCTTAGCATTAATACCTGGCTTTTCAAGATCAGGTTCTAGCATGACTGCAGGTTTTTGGGTTGGATTAAAGCATGAAGCATCAGCTAAATTCTCGATGCTTTTGGCAACTCCAATTATTGCAGGAGCAGCAGTACTAGAAATACATAAACTATTTACGCCGCAAAATAGAGCATTACTTCAAACTTCTATAATAGGTGGAGCTGTAGCTGGTGTATGTGCTCTAATAAGTGTAACTTTATTAATGAAGTGGTTTAATAAAAAAGAAGTAAATGCCATGGGACCATTTGCAATATACTGTTGGCTACTTGGTGGATTAGTTTTGATTTCAAATTTTATTAAATTTTAATAAATAGCATTATAAATCGGGTGGTGAAAATGTGGATAAATATAAAATATTAATAGTGGAAGATGAAAAACAAATGGCTATGTTTATCGAGATGGAACTTACTCATGAAGGCTACTATGCTGATGTGGTACATGATGGTAGAGAAGCATTAGTTAAGGTAAAGGAATGCGATTACGATTTAATTCTACTAGATGTTATGCTACCAGCTTTGAATGGAATCGAGGTATGCAGAAGAATAAGACAATTTTCACAAATCCCGATAATAATGTTAACGGCAAAAAGTGATATTCCTGATAAGGTTTTTGGACTTGATGCTGGAGCAAATGATTATATGGCAAAACCTTTTGCAATAGAGGAGCTTTTAGCTAGAATAAGAGTATATACAAGAGAAAAAGAATCAAAACGTAAAATAGAAGTAAAAGATATTATTTTGGATGATAAGACACACCAAGTGTTTAGGGCAGACAAAGAAATAGAGCTTACTAAAAAAGAATACGATCTTCTTCAAAAGCTACTTATAAATAGAAATGTAGTGCTCACAAGGGAGCAATTGATTGAAAGTATATGGGGAGTGGACTACGAAGGAGATACAAACGTAGTAGACGTATTTATAAGATATTTACGCTGCAAAATTGACGATGGATTTGAAGATAAATTGATAACTACTGTACGAGGTGTAGGTTATGTTATTAAAGATTAGAGGATTAAAAATATCTATTAAACTAACCATATTTTACACCTTCATGTTTTCTTTAGTTTTATTAATTTTGAATGCTTCAATTTTATTTGGCATAAAATATTATTTATATAATGAGGCCTTTAATCAAATAAATGATTTTAAGGTAACGCTTTTAAATGAAATTTCTTCGCAAAAGGAAAATGAAGATTTAGGGAGTAAGGTGCTACTTTCCGATCTTTCACCAAAGGAAGATATATTTGTGAAGATAGTAGATAGTAAAGGCAAAGTTTTAAATATTTCAAATGGCTTTAATTACAATGTTAAAATTGAAGCTCCATATGATAGGATTATACACTTAGAAGATTCGGAAAATCATTTTTCCTTTGAAAATATTAAAATAAACAGTAGTAAATATGGTGATATATATATTCAAATCGTAAAGGAAATGAATAGCGAATATGATTTTTTAGTAATATTATTTGTTTTTATGGCAGCAGCAGATGCAGTTGGTGTTATTTGTTCAATTATCATTGGATATATAATAAGCAAAAGAATGTTAAAGCCTATAGATAATATAACTAAAACAGCTGAAAGAATAAGTATTAATAATTTAAAAGAAAGAATAGATGTCAGTGGTGCTGATGATGAACTTAATAGACTTTCTAATACTTTTAACAATATGATTAATAGGCTTCAGGAAGCTTTCAATAGTCAGGTTCAATTTGTTTCAGATGCCTCTCATGAATTAAAAACACCTATTGCAGTAATCAATGGTTATGCTAACTTACTTGATAGGTGGGGGAAGGATGACAGAAAGGCACTTGAAAAATCAATATATGCAATTAAGCTAGAAACCTCAAACATGGCAGCTTTAGTTGAAAAACTTCTTTTTATAGCTAAAGGAGATAGCGGAACTAAAAGCCTTGAAAAAAAAGAATTTCATTTAAATAAGCTTATCGATGAAGTTGTAGAGGACAGTAAGCTACTAACTTCAAAGCATAAAATATCAAATAATAGAAATGATGTTGTTAAAGTTTATGCCGATTATAAAATGTTAAAGCAAATGCTTAGAATATTTATTGATAACAGTATTAAATTTTCTCCAGAAAATACAACCATAGATATAAGCTCACAAGTTCAAGGCGATGATATAAAGTTAACTGTTAGTGATGAAGGTAGAGGAATACCACAAGATGAAATAGACAAAATATTTGATAGATTTTATACAGTTGATAAATCACGCTCAAAAGAAAAAGGCGGAACAGGACTAGGACTTTCTATAGCAAAATGGATTGTTAATATGCATGGAGGGGTTATAAAGGTTACAAGTGAAGAAAATAGGTTTACAAAGATAGAAGTATTATTAAATTTACAAAAAGGAAAGGAATGTAAAAATGGTTAATGAAGCAAATAGTAACTTGAAAAAGAGTAGACAATTGTTAAATAAGGTGCCAGAAATCACAATTTTTTTCTGGGTAATAAAAATACTTACAACTGGAATGGGAGAAGTTACTTCAGATTTTTTTGTTCTTCATTTTGATCCGGTTATAACAGTAATTATTGCAGGACTCATGCTTGTAATAACACTTGTTGTTCAAATTTCGGCTAAGAGGTATAAGGCTTATTTATATTGGTTTACAGTAGTAATGGTGAGTGTTTTTGGAACTATGTCTGCAGATGTTTTGCATGTAGTGCTTGGAATACCTTATACGATTTCAACAACCTTTTTTGTGATTTCTCTCGCTATCATATTCATTTTATGGTATAAAACTGAAAAAACTTTGTCCATTCACAGTATATATACTAAGCGTAGAGAGTTATTTTACTGGGCAACTATACTTGCTACTTTTGCACTTGGAACTGCCACTGGAGATATGACTGCAACAACTATGCATTTAGGATATTTTATGTCTGGAGTTATGTTTGCTATTATAATACTTATACCTGCAATAGCTTATTGGAAATTTGGAGTAAGTGAAATTTTTACTTTTTGGTTTGCTTATATAATTACTAGACCACTAGGTGCTTCTTTTGCAGATTGGATGGGTGTAGAAAAGTATAGAGGTGGACTTGGCATTGGAACTGGTCCTGTAAGCTTAGTTTTAGGAGTAATAATAGTTATATTTGTTGGATTTATGACGATTTCCAAAATAGATGTTAAGAAAGATTGATAATAAAAATATCAATCTTTCTTAAATTTTTTGCTTATATAAAAAACAATGCATTGTATAACAAAAATTAAACTTATTACTCCAAAAGCTGGATATAAGTAATTTATTAAATTTTTAAAGCCGATTTGAGATATAGGTATTGCTATTAAAAGAACTAGTAAAACTGCTTTTTTATATGGAATGCTATAAGCCTTTTCGATAGTTTTTCCAATGCTGTAAATATCAGAAACTTCTGTAGAAAACATTTCTAGCCATATAATAACGAGTAAAAGTATTTGCAAGGTCTTGCCGAAGCGATGCGTTATATACAATAAAGGTATTTCGTATTTAAATATATAAGGAACGTTTATTATGAGCATAAAATTTATAAAAAATGATAATATAGTTAAAGCCGAAGCACCTAAAATGATTCCTATAAACAATGATTTTTTATCATCAATTTCCTTGCAAAAGGGAACAAGTACTCCTGAGAAAGATAAAATGTTAAAGCTTCCATATATAATGGATGATATAAACCAATGACCTTTCCAATAGGGCAAACTTTTAAAATAATCTATATTAATTGGTGTCTTAGAAAAGAATATGTACAGTAAAAATATAGTTGTTATAACAGTAATTAAAGAAGGTACAATAAAAGAGTTTATTTCTATTATACCTTGTGTATTTCGTAGTAAAATAATTAATGCTGCAAAAAACATTACAATTATACCAATCCAACTTGAGGTTCCAAAATATTGTTTTATAAGAGCACCACTGCCAGCAAGTATAATTGCAGCACCACTTAACATAAAAAAACTAGTGAGTAATTCTGTGATTTTTCCTAGGTAGCCAGAGTTTACTAGTATTATTAAATCTTTATATGAATCTAGCTTGTATTTCACACTTAAGTTTATAACCATATAGCCTATAGAAATATACATAAGCATACATATAATTAAGCCAATAAAGCTTCTATAACCATAGGTTGTAAAAAATTGAGTTATTTCTTGTCCTGAAGCAAGTCCTGCTCCAACTATAGTTCCAATAAAAACTGCTGAAATTTGAAGGATTTTTTTCATAGCCGAACCTCCTAGCCACAAAAGTATAGCTTTAAAATATTATATTTTAAAATATTAAAAAATATTATAATTAAATTTTTAATTTGTGGAAAACTAAAGAAAAAGGAAGGGAGAAAGGCCATGAAAAAAATAATACTTTTAATATTAGGAATAATAATTACTACTACTTTCTCAGGTTGTAAAAAAAATACGTTAAATGGAACGGCGGTAATAAAAAAGTTTGATATAGAAGAAGCTTCAAAAACAGTAGATGCTTATATGAAAGCAGACATAAAAAATGATGTGTCAGGAATGGATAAATTATATTCAAGCAGCTTTGTAAAGAAAATTGAAAATAAAGTAATAAGTAATGTTATTATAACTGGATATAAATTTGATCAAATTATGCAGACTGGACAGTTAGGGCAGATTAAGGTTAAGGTAACAAAATTAAATCCGACTGCAGTGTATGCTTCATTAGAAACATATACATTTAAGGTTATAAAGGAAAGTAATCAGTACAAAATTAAAGATATTGAAACAAAAAATGAAAAAGAAACCTTCGTTTCAGGTAGCGGTATTAGATTAAGGTCAAAAGATGATGCCAAAACTTTACTTGTAACAAATTTTGATGGTATGCCAAAATATTATTATGAGCAAAAAGATAAGGCAAAAACAAATATGCTCCCAGTAGACTTAAGTGCCTTTGGAGTTACTGCATTAACCTATGAAGGTACTTCACAAGCATTATCTACAAAAGGTAACAATGCTTATATTGAGGTTGTGCATTATGATGAGTCAATGATGACTCAAGGAGGCACAGGTATGCAAGGTGGTGGCACAGAAGGTTCAGGAGGCTCAGGCGGTGCTGGTGGCTCTCAAGGCGAAACAAATATAGCACCAGAAAAGCCTCTTGCTAAAGAAATTGTACCCATTGATATCATTTCTGGTGGTATAATAAATAATATGGTGTTTTCTGAAGATGAAAAATACCTTGCTGTTCAATATGTTAAAAGCAGTGGAGATACATCCATAAGAATGTACAAAAATAAAACGGGAGAACAAATACCTTTTGAATTTGAAAAAAATTATCCAATGGATAAGGTTAATGTTTTAATCAATATTTTTGATAAGAATGGGCTAGTGTATACAGTTACACCTAAAGCAACTAATTCTAACGATCCGGCGATAAAAGATATAGTAGGAAAGTGGCAAATAGATACTAAAAAGTTCAAACCTAGCAGGGTTAATGGGTAGGGAAAAATTTTAATATTACGCACCTTTGGGTTTTTGGGGTGCCTATGTGATTCTTGAACAAACTTTTTGCAGTCTCAAATTTGAAAATATTAGAAAGTGAACCGAAGTAAGTTTTAACTAATAGGTAAGAGAGAAGCGGAAGAAAATCTACATTCTACCTATTCGCTATTACAATCTGCGGTTCTCTTACAAATATTTTATTGCGTACACTTGGTTCGTAAATTTTTTCTGTCCAGATTTTAATAAAAAGGAGCAATTATGTTTAATGAAAAAAAGTATTACAGTTTAAACAATTTTTTAAGAGAAAAATTTAATGAAAAGGTATTTAAAATTTCACTGGATGCTGGTTTTTCTTGTCCTAATAGAGATGGGACGATAAACAGCGGAGGGTGCATTTTTTGCAGTGAAAGAGGTTCTGGTGATTTTGCAGGAGATAGAAGATTTTCTATCAAAGATCAATTTTCTAGTATAAAAGAAATGATGAATAAGAAGTGGAAAAATGGGAAATACATAGCCTATTTTCAAGCGTATACAAATACATATGCTGATGAAAATATTTTGAGAAAAAAGTATGATGAAGCATTAAGTCAAGAGGATGTAGTAGCATTAGCTATTGCCACTAGACCAGATTGTATAGATGACAAGATTTTGGAGCTTCTTTCTGAGTATAATAAAAAAACATATTTATGGGTAGAACTAGGATTTCAGACTGTTTCTGACAAGACAGCTAAAATTATTAACAGAGGTTACGAATTAGAAGTGTTTGAAAAGGCTTTGGCAAGGTTAAGGAAAAATAATATAGATGTAGTTGTTCATACGATTTTTGGACTACCAGGTGAAAATAGAGAAGATATGCTCAAAACTATTGATTATGTTGCTCATAAAGATGTACAAGGCATAAAAATGCATTTGCTTCATGTTATGAAAAATACGCCACTAGAAAAGTTTTATAATGATGATAAGTTAAAATTTATGTCTGAGGAGCAGTATATACATATTATTTGTGATGCAATTACAAGGCTACCTAAAGACATGGTGATTCACAGGCTTACAGGTGATGCACCAAGAAGCCTTTTAATTGAGCCTAAGTGGAGTCTTAAGAAGTGGGAGATTTTGAATCATATTGATAAAAGACTAGAAGAAGAAAAACTTTATCAAGGGCTTAATTATAAAAAATAGTAGGTCGAAAAATGTGCTCCTTTTAACTAGGTAGCACATTTTTCATTATCATTTTTTCGTTTTTCTAAAATAATTCTTTGTATAGTTTTAGTTGATAAATAATATTTTTTTGAAAGGCTTTGTATATTTTCTCCATTCAAATGATCTTCGTAAATATGTTCATTTCTATTACAAAGCTCATTTTTGCTGTTGGTAAGTTCGCCCCACCCAAATTTATTTCCAGCTTTTTTAGGTATATAAATGTATTCGCCTTCTACGTAGTTTTGAATTAATTCTAATATTTCTTCTGGGAAAATATCCCTTGCATTTGCATAGCTCATCTAATGCTCCTCCTAAATATTATTCTTTTTTAGGATTAGCAGAAAGGCTATTTTTTTTTATTAATTAATTTTATGCAATAGCCTCTGCTATGCACAAAAAATATATTTTCTCATAAATTAACCAGTCTCCTTTCATTTGTTGGATAAAGTTTCTATAATATTAATTATAATATATTTTCTTATAAATTTACTATATTTAAAATATTATATTATTGCTTTTAAAAGCTTCCCATTTTCCGTCACCTTTAATACATGGAGTTCTAGTCCGTCTTTTACTTTTGTAGTTAAACAATTTTTATTGTCATTAATAAATATTAAACCAGATTTATGTAAGCTTTTAATTTTACTTCTTGATAGCAAAAGTTTGTCGCATAAAAGCTTATCTATCCTCAATTCCATTGGATACTTACAATTCATCTCAATAACAAGCTCATCTTCATTTATATATATGGCATCTAATTTTTCAGATATTAATTTGTAATTAATATTATTAAGTGTAACTTCAGCTTTGATTTTGGTATATAAGCTTAAATTAAAAGCATATTGCTTAACTAAATTTCTATCGTTAGCGAGAAACTTTTCATACTCTTCTTTTTTTATATAAAAAGAATTTATCCTATCATATATTGTCATGTTCCAGGTTGACTTGCATTTTTCACATTGGAATATAAGCCATATATCTAAATTGTTTTTATTTGCATTCACTCTAAATTTCTCACTATTAATAAAGTGCATCTTTTCATTACATTTTGGACAATTCCTTATTACGGTTGGTAAGTTTTCAGGAACAAGTATCCATTGATATTTATTTGAATAGCCCATTTTACGCCTCCTATATTTTAAATTGTAGGATTAGCAGAAAGGCTATTTCATCACCTATTAATAAATAATGCAATAGCCTCTGCTATGCATTAAAAATTTCTATTAGCATAAAAATACCTCCAATCTTTGTATATGTTAATATTTTACCAAGTATAAAAGGTATATTAAACCTCATTTTTGTTTCGTAAATAAAAATGAGGTATTGCGAAACATTGAGGTAATTGTACAGGTCAATATATAAATGACTACAATTTGGTTAGAGTTAAAAGTCTTCAACGGTAAAGTTGGAATTAATACATTAAAAGCTATATTAAAGCAGCCATAATAAAAATTTATTTAAAAAAAGGATAATAAATAGGTTACATTTATTACCCTTTTTTCTTTTTTATAAATGCAAATATAAATAAGAAAAGAGGTAATAAAAATGGATCAAATGGTTTCTAATGTTCAAAGTTGGTTAAATACCACATATGGAAATAATCCTAACTATACTACAATACCTGAAGATGGCGTAACTGGAGGAACAACTGTAGCTGCATTAATAACAGCTCTTCAAATTGAAATCGGGATCTCACCTGCAGATGGAGTTTTTGGACCAGCTACAATGGCAGCATGTCCAACACTACCAAAGACTGGTGCTCCTAAAAATGAAGTCTTTATTTTACAAGGTGCATTATACTGCAAAGGCTATAATCCAAACGGCTTAGATGGAGGATATGGAAATGGTGTTATAACAGCTATTAAACAATTTCAATCCGATGCTGGATTATCAACCCAAGATGGAATAACAACACCTATGATTTTTAAAGCATTATTAAATACAGATGCTTTTGTATTAATCTCTGGTGGTGATTCAAACATTAGGACAATTCAGAAAAATCTTAATAGGGATTATAATAGCATAATTGGACTAATCCCAACTGATGGTGTTTATGGCAAGTCAACAAATGTGGCTTTAATAAAAGCATTGCAACATGAAGAAGGTCAAAGTGTAGATGGACTATGGGGATCAAAGACTATGGCAGCATGCCCAACTATTCCAGGGAACAGTTCGACTAAAAATTTTATTTTACTTCTTCAATATTCCTTATACTGTAATGGATACAATCCAAATGGATTCGATGGATTATATGGTAATGGAGTTAAAACAGCAGTAACAAATTTCCAAACATTCGTAGGTTTAAATGCTGATGGGTATGCAGGTCCTCAAGTGTGGGCTTCACTTCTTGTAAGTTATGGCGATCAAAGCAGAAAAGGTACTGCTTGTGACTGTTCTACTACTATTACACCAGAAAAAGCTGCAACGCTTGTAGCTAATGGATATAAATTAGTTGGTAGATATCTTACTGGTAGCTATGCAATGACTTCAAATGAATTAGATATTATATTTGGAAATAATTTAAGAGTTATTCCTATATTTGAAGTTGGCGGCAATAAACTAAGCTATTTTACTTCTTTACAAGGTTTAACTGATGGAGAAAGTGCAATAATTGCTGCCAAAGAATTAAACCTTCCAGATAATACAATAATATACTTTTGTGTTGATTTTGATGCTTTATATGAAGATGTAACAAATAGTATTCTTCCTTACTTTAGTTCAGTTAAGAGTAAGTTTTCAGAATTAATGTCAGGATATAAGATTGGTATATATGCACCTAGAAACGTATGTAGTAGAGTTGCTGCTGCAGGATATTCTTGTAGTAGTTTTGTTTGTGATATGTCAAGTGGATTTAGCGGAAATCTTGGATATAAGATTCCTACAGATTGGGCGTTTGATCAAATTTCAACTATTACAATAGGCAGCGGATCAGGTTTAATTGAAATTGATAATGATATTTCATCAGGTAAAGATTCTGGTGTTTCAAACTATAGGATTGAAGATGTAACTTCTCTTATAAAAAGTTTAGATACTGCGGCTAATAATTATCTTATTTCTGAACCTATTAGTGTAAATAATATAGCCTCTAGAAATACATTGGTACTTAATTTTTTAAGGAGTTATAGATATAATGGGGTTAATTGGTTCTTAACATTAGGTCCAACAGATACTGGATTTACAGATTATTTATCTGTAAATGAAAGTAGCCTTTTAAATGAAATAATGCCACATATAAAATTAAATGACACTTTGGTTTCATATTTTAACAATGCAAAAACAGACTTACCACACTTATCTGCATCAACATTAGGTTATAGTAATGAATTTTTAGTTCCTGATTTTTGGGCCGGATGGGGTGGAGATCTAGCAACTGCAATTGCTGACGTAACTGGATTGACAACTTTATCAGAAAACCAAGGTAAAACAGTAGATGAATTAGCAGAAAGCGTTGTTGGAACTTTTGGCTATTCATGTCCAAGAATGGATATTGAAAATGATATAGATGCTATATACATTGCTAATAATATAGATGAAGATATGTTGGGAAATATGTTAGATACCTATTTTTCAAGTGTAAATGGTTCTGTTAGAAGGAATATATTGTTTGGAAATCTGGGATTTACTAGTTCCCCTACTGAAAATCAATTAAATAGTACACTATACGATATGATGACTGGTTCAAGCGGATTTACACGACCTGTTGAAGGAAGTAAATTTAAATCTCTTGCAACATATAAAGATAAAGTAACGAACCAAAGCTATCCACCAACTGATGAGGTAGTAAAAGCAACAACATTAGCTTTCGCTAGCTATATACTAAATATTTTATAATTTATAACTAAAAGTCTTACTTAAACCTTTGTCATTACAACTTGTTTTTATTGACTATTTTTAGGATTATTGTAAAAACTTACGTCATTAGTATTTTGACGTAAGTTTTATTCTTAGTCAATTTATAGAGTGAGCATGTATTTTAAATGTAAAAATATTGATATTTGTATAGAATTAAAAATAGTTTTGATTAAAGGAGAATGTCGTATGATACATAATATATCGATTGAAAAAGGTAAAAAAGTTGTTTTATATATTTTAATCTCAATAGATATATTATTTTTAATTTTATATAATATATAAAAAGTCACATTATCAAAAAATACATTAATATTTGGAGGATGGGTTGATATTATATATCAAATTAGTATAAGTCTCTTAATTATAATTTTTATTATTCTTATAATTTTTTGCTTACGGGAAGTGTTTGATTTGATAATTAGAAATAGATATATTAAAAATTTGTTAAAAAAGTTATATCTAAGGTTGGTCCTAGCTTCCTTCACACCACTGTTAATTTTTACGAACTAGTAAATATATTCTTAATGAAAAGATCAGATATTCCAAGTGAAACTTATAATGGAGGAATTGTGTTGAATTTGATAAATAATACCAAAGCCCTCTTATATAAGGCTTTGCTCTTATTTTTTTATATTCAATCAATTTAAAGTAATTATTATTTGAAAACCATATTTTATATTGAGAGAATAATTAGACGATATAGTAACTGTATTATCATTCTCCCAATTTATACTATAATCATAATTATCAAACGGACGATAGTTATATGTGTGGATATCACTTGAAATACTTTTCTTAAAAATAATATCTTTTTGTTAATATATGTTATAATAAGTTTACTAAGGAAAGTATTTTCATCTAATATTATTGCATTTTTTATTTGGTGAGCTAAGAATATATTCTTGATTATCAATTGTAAGTAGAGTAGTAATCAAATTTACATACCAAGCCTTTATGCTTTCCTTATTCCATAAATCATCTCATTAAATTTAAGGAGTTCTGGAATGAAAGATATTTTTTTGTTTTTATGTATTGGTTATTTTATATACGCTGTAACCTTTAAATATTGTTTAATAGCAATGACCTCTCAAGTTATATTTTCCTTTTTAATGTGTAAAAAGCGCATATCAAAAATTATTATTATGATTCTTCTTACTCAAGGTATCGTAGTAGGGATATCCGAATTAGCATATGATATCATTGCTGCTTTTCAACTCTATGTTATGAAAATAGGCTTAGGAAATATTATTATTAGTTCAGGTAACATTCCCTCAGCTATTTTATATTTTTTTATACTGATAATTATCCTCTTAATAATTGGATTTTTTACATACGCAAGTATAGATGGAAAAATGGATTTAAAAAAATGGATTTCATTAATACTAGGTTACACATTAAATATTACAATTACAGTATTTTTAATTTTCAAATTTAGTTTAAGTCTAAGTCAGTTTATAAATTTAAATTTTTGAATGAACTTAATAAATTCATCGTTTTTTGTATCTAAATTTTATTTTTTTGCGCACATAACACAAAAATGATAGTATTTATATATGTAGTCAACTTCTTTTAATACTCATTTTGTTCTTCCAATTATTAGCTTGTAATTTGAAAAGCTTTATTTTATGTTTTTTTATTTCTTAAATCATCTCATAAACAGAGTTCTTGGTTTCGAGGCCACTGAAAAAGTTATTGTTTTTTTTGCTCTATTTATTTACTATAACATTATACAGAAAAAATGACCTTAAAAATTTGTGGATGTTCCCGTGAAATGAATTTTTAAGGTCATTTTCCTATATGATTTATTCATATTTTATTGTATTTCAATCTATTAGTTTCAATATTCTTTTCAAATTCACTACAAATATAGCGGTGGCACCTTGTATTTCCATGCCAACAAGACCCGAAGATGATGCTATATCATATCCGTGTCTGTGCTTTAATTCACTATTCTTAGCTTCTATTTTATATCGCTCTTTTGATTTTTCTTTAAAATAATTACTCCCTTGAAATTCAGTTTGTTCTGTATGTTCATCCGATTTAATAGTTACAGAATAGGTTTTACTTTTAGACCCTTCTTTATAACAACCTTCTTTATTTGGGCAATTAGATCATTTTTCTATATCAAAATAATATGTATCTTTTTGGTTCTTAGAATCATCTTTTTTACCTTGTCGTGCTTTTCTTATAGCCATATGTCCTGCCTTACACACATACATTCCGGCATCTTTGTTGAATTCAAATTCGTCTTCTTTCTTACGAAATCCTTGTGTAACACAAGGGTTTAGTTTTGCTACCAAGCTTATGTCATGCTCATTAGTGTATTGTATATTTCCTTTTTCTGAATATGCTGTATCACCTATCACAGTTTCAACTTTAATACAAGCATCTATACTTTTTGTTATTAGGTTTTCTAATTGCTTACCATCATTCTTTTCCCCTGTCGTAATCGTTGCTGCAGTAATAATTCTTTCTTCAGTCATGGCAATATGTGTCTTATAACCAAAAAATGAAGAGTCTGCAGTTTTATGCCCAATTCTTGCATCGCTATCTTCAGATAGTTGTAAATGTTCGATATCATCATTTAATGTCTCTTTCAAAAGATTTAACTTCTCTTTAACTTTTGGATAATTATTGATGGTATCTTCGCTTTCTATAACATTGATTAGTTTCTCACAATATTCTATTTCATCTTCCAAAACATTTGTAGTTGTTTTAGATGGGAATTTTTCTTTCATAGTTTCATCAATCTCATATACAGATTTTCTAAGTTTTTTAGAAATATCCATTAATATTTCTGTTGGAGATTTATGATTATAACGAGCTTTAGTATGTGTTGCGTCTACGATAATTGAGTTGCTTTTTATAATACCTTTTTCTATAGCAATTTCAACAGTTTTATTTATAAGCATGTCTAAAAGATTAGTATCTTTTAACCGTAACTTTCTGAATTTGGTTAATGAGCTAGGTTCAATAACACTTTCTTCTGGTGCCATATCTAAAAAATATTTAAAAGACATATCATATTTTGATCGTTCTACAACATCAACGTCTGATAATTCATGGATTGACTTTAATAAAAGATATTTAAACATTCTAATTGGACTTATTGCATTACGACCATTATCGATACAATATTTATCAACTAACTCATTGTAAATAAAAGAGAAATCTATCAATTCTTTTATTTTTCTCAAAAAATTATCCTTTGGAACTACTAAGTTATAAATTTCTATGTATTTACTTAAAATCATGCTTTCCTGTTTCTGAATCATAGTATCCTCCACCTAATTTGATACTATAATTATAACATAAAAATGCTCATAAAGCTTGTAAAAATCAAGCTTTATGAGTGTTTTTAAAGATGAAATTTTAATATATTTGTAGTTCCATATAGGACACTTTTTCAGTGGCCTCCTTGGTTTCAGGTGGAGTTTTTACTGAACCTTAGAAATCGTTATCCATGGACGTACCAACCGTTACCCCCAGGGTGACCTAGGGCCTTCCAACACTTTAATAAGATGGGGGTGTTACGGATGGTAGTCATCGGATAAAATTTAAATTATAAATGTTTCACTTGATACAATTGAACTAAATAATATAGTTACTTTAATTGCTAGTTTAACATAATTGATAAAATCTCATTTTGATTGTTACTATTCACAGCCATCCAATCTAGTCATGAAAAATATTTAGGAGTAAAAAATCATTAGATTATAGATTTGGTACTTATTTTTTTCTAGTTTAGTATTATAATTGTACTATATCGAACGAAAAGGAGTATCACAAATGGCTACCAACTACGGAAAAGGATTGTATAAAGAATACGAGTTGTTATTATCAGAAAATGCATCTGTAAAAGCAGAATATAAACTGCTACGCAAAGAGCATCAGCTACTGCAGAAGGAAATTAAATCGAAAGAAAAATTAGAATTGGAACTAGCTGAAAAAGCTACTGAAATAGAAGCACTCAAAAAAGAAATAATACGCCTAAATGCTCTTATGAACACAGATGGTACAAATAGTGGTACTCCAACAAGTAAAACACCTATTTCTAAGAAAAAGATAATCCCAAACTCTAGAAAAAAGAGCGATAAAAAAATTGGAGGTCAGCCTGGACACAAAAAGAAGAACCTTGAAACATTTAAGGAAGATGAAATCACAGAAATAGAAATTCATGCAGAAGAAGAATGTCCATACTGTGGTGGAAAAGGAGAAGAAACTGAAAATATTATAGTTAAAGATGAACTAGATTATGAAGTAGTCGTAATAAAGAAGAGACACCAATATCCTATATATAAATGTATAGATTGTGGACGTGAGTTCCATCAATCTATACCTAATAACTTGAAAGAGGAAAATCAGTATGGAAGTAATGTACAGGCACTTTCATTGTCACTTATGAATATTGGGAATGTAAGTGTTAATAAAGTGAGAAAAATGATTTACGGACTAAGTGAAGAAGAAATCAATCCAAGTGAGGGATATATCATAAAACAACAAAGAAAAGCAGATGAACAGCTTACTGGATTCTTAGAAGAACTTAAGAAAAGATGCCTTGATCTAGAAACGCTTTATTGGGATGATACTGTAATTGACATTAATACTACCAGAGGCTGTCTGAGATTCTATGGAGATGATACAATTGCGCTTTATGTTGCACACCAACATAAAAATAAAGAGGGTCTTGATGAGGATGGCATCTTAAAACTTCTTTCATCGGATACAATCGTTATGCATGATCACAATAAGGTCAATTACAATAAAGAATACTCTTTCAGTAACATAGAATGTAATGTTCATATGATAAGAGATCTTCAGAAGACCACAGATAATCTTAAGCATGAATGGTCAACGAGACTAAAAGTTCTTCTTGAGAATACAAATTCACAGAGAAATGCAGCAATTGAAAGTGGACAGAAAGCATTTGAAAATGGCTATGTGAAAGATTTTTACAGAGAATTTGATCAGATCATGCTCAAAGCTGCAGAAGAAAACAAGGCAGATTATAATAAATACTACGGAAAAGATGAACGTACATTGATTCTGAGGATACTAAAATATAAAGACAATTATCTTTCATGGGTAGTAAATTTTGATCTTCCGTTTTCGAATAATTTAAGTGAAAGAGCTCTGAGAGGGATAAAAAGCAAAATGAAGATTTCTGGACAGTTTCAGTCAGAAAAATCTGCAAGAAACTATGCAGCAGTCAAGAGCTATATTGAAACTTGTTACCGTAATGGTATCAATGAAATGCAAGCACTTATAAGGCTATGCGAAGGCAATCCATACACGGTAAAGGAAATTTTAGAGAATAAATGCGGTGACTAAAACACCGATTGTTATGATGCAAAAAAATAAATAGGAAAAGGACAGTTTTTTTCTGTTAGTTCTCAGAAAAAACTGTCCTTTTGGGATTTTAACTGTGAATAGTAACTTTTGATTATTGGTTGTAAAGGAATTTTGGTTTTTTCTCTTGCTTTTGAAGGTAGGCATTCCCTTTAAGTCCTTGAAGGTTAATTCTTTAGCTAAGGTTTCTTTCTGTTTCTTTGCTTTTTTTTGTGTAGGTTTTTCCATCATATTCACTACTTGCATAAGGAAGTTAAAAGAAAAGACTTTCAAACCCCTTGTTTATATAAGAGAAAATGTAGTTATAATTTTAAAGCTTAGAACTATAGATATTTAATTGTTTTTTTGTTTCATCCAATTTTTTATCAACAATACTAGCAGCATCTATATGTTTAATTATAGTTTCAGAAGTTATTTTTAAAACCCCATCTACTTCTTCAATCTCTTTACTTAAATCTTTGATATGATGTTTTTGCTCATTTAATACTCCCATAACGCCATTTACTTCTTCCTCCAAATGATTTACTGCTTTTAAACTGTCATCTATCTTTTTAGCAGCATAATCTGTAGCATTTACACAGTTTGCAATAATATCATTAGATTTATCTGAATTATTCAATACTATTTTAGTCTCATCTTCTATTGTCACAATTAAATTTGATATATCTTTTGTGCTTTGCTTAGTTAGTTCCGCTAATTTCCTAATTTCACCTGCAACTACTGCAAAACCCTTCCCATTTTCTCCAGCTCTTGCAGCCTCTATTGCTGCGTTTAAAGC
>JAJXWJ010000070.1 GCA_021781655.1 Bacillota bacterium
AAAAAATTAAAAAAATTTCAAATTAAAAATTCCATACAACATTTTTGAAATAGAAAAAGAGAAGAAAAACCTCTATTTATATGGGTTTTCTTCTCTTTTTTATTTTTTAAGTGTCGAAAACGAGATTTTATTACAAATACAAGTCAATGTCAATCATAAAAATCGTTCATACTATTCCTTCATGCTTTTTATATTAAAATCTCTTTAATAAACAAATCGTTCCTTGTTTTTAAATCTATAAAGTCACTACCGTTAAATACCAAAGGCTTATCAATATTATTAACATCAAATTTAATTATTTTACATTCTGTGTCATCATTTAATAGCACGCTCTCACCTACATAAAAATTTGTAATATGATTTAAAAATACGCTACAATATTCAAAATTTAATTTATCTAAACTTTCCTTATAAATTATTTTTAAAGATTCAAAAGGAAGTAATTTTTTTCTGTAGATACGTGACGAATTAATAGCATCAAATACATCAGCAATAGCGATAATTTTACTAAAGGGGTGTATTTTATCTCCTTTTAATCCAAAAGGATAACCGGAACCATCTTCCCTTTCATGGTGCATGATTACTGCCACTATAACATTCTTATCTAAAAAAGGCATTTTTGTTATGCTGTCATAAGATACAACTGGATGTTTTTTTAATACATCAACTTCAGCTTTAGTTAACGTATTTTTTTTAAATAAAATACTGTTATCTATTTTTGTCTTGCCAAAGTCATGTAATATAGCTGCATAAATTAAATGATTTAACTGATTTCCATCAAAGCCAAGCCATTTCCCAAGCATGCCACTTATTGCAGCCACATTTACTCCGTGCCTGTATACCGCATCCTCTCCACTACCATTCATAAGAATATTCTTTATTATATTTCCAGGAGCATTTAATTCTGTTTTAATTCTATTTGCAAAACTCCTTACTTCCTCTAAGCCTTCTGCATCAAGCTTATCTATTTTCTTAAACAATGCTTCCATATCTGCACTTAACTTAACAAAAGTTTCTTCAAGGACTTCCATTTCTTCTCTTTTTTTACTATCAGCATCATTTTCAATATATACTTCAACTTGATTATAAAAATATTGTTCTTTTAATTTATTAATAGCAGCCTCATTAATAGCTACCCCTTTAGCAATAAGAACTTTATTATTACAAACTATTTCTTTTGATGCTATCATCCCCACTTGCAAATCGCCTACCGACAACCTCTTCTTAGAACTCATGTAATTTCCCCCTTGATATAACCTAAACTTATATTCATGTATTATTTTTCTATGATTGATTTTAAGTTAAATATTATCTGAATCCAATAACTACTGATACAATTTAGTTAACGTTTACATGTAAAGTTTAGAACCCTTCTTGCCATAAAAAATTATATTCCATACTAGATACTTATATTTACATTATACTATGATTATTGGCTTTTTTAAATATATTTTCATCTATCAACCTCAATATTCCACAAATAAGCGTATAAGGAAATAAAGCTGCTTAGTAGCTTTATTTCCCTGCAACACTAGTTATATCATATATTCCTTCAGATTTGTAATATGTGAAAATCTCGCTAAATAACTCCTTTGCTACTGGTGCAGCAACCTGACTTCCATAATACTGTATCGATGGATCTGGTTGGTCAACAGAAACTAAAAGAGTGATTCTAGGATTATTTGCTGGAGCCATTCCTGCAAAAGATGCCATATACATACTATGTGAATACGCTCCTGTCTTTGGATCCATTATTTGTGCTGTTCCAGTCTTTCCTGCTATGTCGTAGCCAGGAATATTTGCATTGTAACCAACACCAGTTGGATCTGAAACTACATGAACTAAATACTGCCTTAACCTGCTAGCTATAGCTGGATCTAAAATCTGCTTTTTACCATAATCTGAATACTGCTCATCTACTACTTGGTTTCCACTTGCATCCTTATGTGTGATTTTCTCCATTACATGAGGTCTTATCCAAGTTCCTCCATTCGCAACAGCATTAAAGGCTGCCATATATTCTACTGCTGTTAAAGAAATACCTTGTCCAAATGAGTTGTTTGCTAGGTCAACATTAGTAGTTTTATCTGGAGGTCTTACTGTACCAACAGCTTCACCTGGCAAATCTATACCTGTCTTTTCTCCAAAGCCAAATAATTTTTCAATTTTATAAAGATTAGCTTCTCCGATTTTTTGACCGAGCTCTACAAAACCAACGTTACAAGAGTTTTTTATTATATCTACAAAGTGTTCTGTTCCATGACCACTTAAATCCCAACAATTTATTCTTACTCCATCAACCATTATATATCCTGGGTCATAAAATAAAGTATTATCATTTACTACATTTGTTGCTAATCCTGCATATGCAGTAATTACTTTAAAAATAGAGCCTGGCTCAAATGTATTTTGAACAGCTGTATTTTTCCAGGAACTAACTATTTGATCTGTTGTTAAGTTACCACTTCCATACGGATTATTAGGATTAAAATCTGGTTTATTAACCATAGCTAAAACTTCTCCGTTATTTGGGTTCATTACAGTTATTGTAACGGACTTAGCTTTATTTTCTGTTAAAGCTTTTTGTGCTGCAACTTCTGCAAACTGCTGAATTTTTTCGTCTATTGTTAAGTACAGATTCTTTCCATTTGCAGGTGGTATATATTGTGGGTCTTCATAAGGAAGCTGATTATTTTCAACATCCTTTTGGTATATCATCTTTCCTGGTATACCAGAAAGCTCCTTATTGTAAGTAAGCTCTACCCCAAGTACTCCATTTCCATCTAAATCTGTAGCACCTAAAACTCCTGATAAAAATTCACCATTTTCATAAAATCTTTTAGTATCAGGTGAAACTATAAGACCTAATATATTTAATGCTTTTATTTTATCCGCCTCAGTTTTATCTATTTGCCTTGCTATAATTGGATAATTATTGGGTGTTTGAGTATTTGGAAATAATATTTTAGTAACCTTATCTTGTGGCATATTTAGGGCTGCTGCTATCTTTTGTGTTAGCTCATCTGAAGTCATTTTCCCTTTAATTGATTGAAGTAAGGTTGTCATATCTGCATCAACTCTATATGCATCCAAGCTAGTCGCTAAAACATTTCCGTTTCTATCTAAAATATCTCCTCTTTTAGCTGCAATTTGAATAACATCTGTTTGCTGTTTTAAAGCATCTTCCTTATATACACCTGACTTTGTTACCATTATATAAAATAGTCTTCCAATTATTCCAAAGAACACTAATGTTAATACTCCTAAAACTACCATTAATCTAACTACTAATACTTGCTTTTTGGATTTTACCTTCTTTTTCAGTGTTCTCACCTCTTAACTTTAATTCTGAATTTACGATATCATAGTTCCTACACCATCTTGAGAAAATACTTCTAACAATAGTGAGTGCGGTACTCTTCCATCTATTATATGTGTTGTTTTAACTCCTCCATTAACAGCTTCTATGCAGCAGTTAATTTTAGGTATCATACCTCCGCTAATAACCTTTTGCTTTATTAGCTCTTGAACTTCATCTAGCTTTAGTTCTGAAATAAGAGAACTTTCGTCATTTCTGTCCCTTAACAGTCCTGGAACATCCGTAATCAAAATAAATTTTTCTGCTTTTATTTTTATACTTATTTTCGATGCCGCAGAATCTGCATTAACATTATAAACCTTGCCATCTCTTTGACCTAATGCCACCGTAGAAATAACTGGTATATATCCGCCTTTTATGCAGTGATTTATTATAGAGTCATTTACTTCAGTTATATTGCCAACATAGCCAATATCTTTTCCATCTGGCATTTCTAACTTCTCTGCTTTTAATAGATCCGCATCTATTCCACATAAGCCAACAGCATTTCCACCATTTTTATCTATTAAGGAAACTATGTCCTTATTAACATTTCCAGCTAGAACCATTTGTACAACCTCTATAGTTTCTTCATCGGTAACTCTAAGGCCATCAACAAACGTGCTTTTTTTTCCTATTTTACCCAAAAACTCATTTATCTCAGGTCCTCCTCCATGCACTACAACTACATTAATCCCTACACAATTTAAAAGTACTATATCACTAATAACACTATTTTTTAATTCTTCGTTTATCATGGCATTACCGCCATATTTAACTACTATAGTCTTGCCAGAATACTCTTGAATATACGGTAAGGCCTGGGTCAATAAATTTGCTTTTTGTATATTTATACTGTTATTACCATTAAACAACATAATCACTCCCTATAATGTAAATGTTTTGCCATTTTTGCATTTCATATTAACTCACATTTATACATTATATATTATAAATATTTATTTTCATACTTTAAATAGTAAATAATAAATTATTTTTGTATGTGATAAAAAAGAAAATTGTGAGAGAGAAAGAACTTTACTCCTTCACAACTATTTCATCATCTTTAATATCTATATTAACACAAATTTCTTCCTCACAATTATTAAAGAGTACGAGGTCAATAAAATATGGCTTTACCTTTTGCTGAACTATTCTAATTATTTCTCTAGCACCATATATTGAATTTAATCCTTGATTGGCAATCCACTTGTATGCTTCCTCTGAAACCTGAAGCTTTATATTTTTTTCAGAAAGCTTCAAGCTAAACTCATTAATGACTTTTTTTGCAATAGAAAGAGCCATATTTTCATCCATACTGTTAAATATTATGATATCATTTAGTCTATTTCTGAATTCAGGAGAAAATACTTTTTCCACTTCTCTCTTTATCTCTATACTTTCAAGTTTTCTGCCTCCAAAGCCTATTACAGATTTACCAACCTCCTTTGCTCCCGCATTTGAGGTCATTATAACAATTACATTTCTAAAGTCAGCCTTTTTCCCCATATTATCCGATAAGGTTGCATAATCCATTATTTGAAGAAGTACATTTAATATATCTGGATGAACCTTTTCTATCTCATCTAATAGTAATACACAATATGGTGTCTTTCTAATAGTATCAGTTAGTAATCCTCCTTCTTCATAACCTACATATCCAGGAGGTGCCCCAATAAGTTTAGCTACCGAATGTTTCTCTTGATATTCACTCATATCAAATCTAATTAAAGGTATAGATAATATTTCTGCTAAGGTTTTACTTATTTCTGTTTTCCCAACTCCTGTTGGTCCAACAAAAAGTAGATTTGCTACAGTCTTTCCTTCATCATTAAAACCTGCCCTTGAACGCTTTATTGCTCTCACTACTGCTTCAATAGCTTGATTCTGTGAGTATATCTTTTTCTTTAGCTCCTTATCTAAGGTTTTTAAAGTTTCTACTTCATTAACTGAAAGCTTTTGCTCTGGAATTTTTGCCATGGAAGCTATTATTTTTTGTACATGCTCTTCAGTAATTGTAACTGTTTCTTCATCATTATTCTTATGAAGCTTTACAAAAGCACCTACTTCATCTATAACATCTATAGCTTTGTCTGGAAGGAACCTATCATTAATATATTTTGCTGATAAATCAGCAGCCATTTTAAGAGACTCCTTACTGTAAATTACTTTGTGGAAGCTCTCATAGTTTTTCTTAAGTCCAAGAAGTATCTTATAGGTTTCCTCTATGGAAGGCTCTGATATTTCTATCTTTTGAAATCTTCTTGAAAGTGCTCTGTCCTTTTCAAATATTTTTTTGTGTTCCTCATAGGTTGTTGCACCAATAAATTTTATTTTCCCATCTAACAAAAATGGTTTTAAAATATTAGATGCATCCATTGAGCTTCCAGAAATAGCTCCTGCACCTATTATATTATGTATCTCATCTATATAAACTATTACATTTTTAAGCTCCGAAAGTATATTTAACACATTTTTTATTCTTTCTTCAAAGTCACCTCTATATTTAGTGCCTGCAAGAAGACTTCCCATATCTAAATAATATAATTTGCTATTTCTTAGCTCCTTGGGCACTTCATTTTTAACAATCATGGCTGCTAGTCCTTCAGTAATTGCTGTTTTGCCTACACCTGGTTCCCCCACATGAATAGGATTATTTTTAAACCTTCTAGATAATACTTGTATTGTTTTATCTATAACATCCTGTCTTCCTATTAATGGGTCTAACCTACCTTCTCTTGCTTTTTGCGTTAAATCAACAGTATATTTATTTATAAACGCTTCTTTATTGCTTGGTTTTGCTTCTTCTTCTTCCTCTTCTTCATCTTCCTGTATACTAAAATAACTTTGCATTTCTTCCTCATAAAATCCAGTTTTTGAGATGCCATGGGTAATATAATTTAATATATCTATTCTTCTTATTCCTTGCTTTTTCAAAAAATATGAGCCAAAAGAATTTTGATCATCATATATAGCAACAATTATATCTCCTAATTTAATACTCTTTTTCCCAGCTGAAAGCATACGCTTTGTTGCTTCATTTAATACTCTTTGTATTCCAACCGTTTCAATTGGTTCCTCTTCAATTACCATACTAATATTTTCGCTTATATATGTATTTAAATCGTTTTTTAAAAGTTCTACATCTCCACCTGAGTTTTTAATTATTTTTTTACCTTCATCGAAAAATAATGAAGCATAAAGAATATGCTCTGGAGTAAAATATTCGTGTTTCTTTTGTTTAGCCTCATTAAAGGCCGCAGTAATAATTTCATTTAATACTTCATCAATCTTCATATACCTATTCCTCTTCCATACTCAATTTAAAAGGGAAGCCACTGTTTCTTGCCATTCCCATCGCTTGATTAACCTTTGTTTTGGCTATATCGTATGCATATACACCAGCAGTTCCAATGCCTTTTCTATGCACATCATACATTATTTTAGTTGCCTCAATTCCACTTTTATTAAACACTTTTGTTAAAACCTCTATTACAAATTCCATAGTAGTATAGTCATCATTATGCATAATTACTTTAAATAATTTAGGCTTTTTTATCTTTAACTTATGTTCTTCATTAATTACTGTTTTTTGTGACATCAAATCAGCTCCTAAAAATATAAAACTTATATACTAATTATATATTCAAATTATGCACAATTAAATATTTATTTACATTTATATTCCAATAATATTGATAAATTTTTATTAAATATAAAAAGCCGCTCAATATCCTAAATACTTGTAAAACAATACAAGGTTACTTAATAGATATTAAGCTGCTTTTTATATTTTTAAGGGAGTAAAATTTATTATTTTATTACTTTAAATCTTTTTTCAATAGGCTGAAAATCTTTTTTATCTGGCTCTGAAATCGGCTTTCCAAAAGGCATTTGACCTATTAGCTTCCAAGAATTACTTATACCAAGCTCTTTCTTAATAGCTTCTTCAATAATTTCATTATAATGCTGAAGTGATGCACCATAGCCTTCTGCTTCTAAAGCAGTCCAAACTATGTATTGTAACATTCCTGAACCTTGCTGAGACCATACAGGAAAGTTATCACTATATAACGGAAATTTTTGTTGTAATCCAGTTACTACGTCTTGATCCTCAAAATATAAAACTGTTCCATATCCGTTTTTAAAGGAATTTATTTTATCTTCTGTTGTTTTGAAAGCTTCTTCTGGAACTATCTTTCTCAACTGCTCTAGAGTTATATCCCAAAATTTATCATGTTCTTTATCTAAAAGTAAAATTACCCTTCCACTTTGAGAGTTAAAAGCTGTAGGTACATAAGTTATTGCATGTTTAATTACTTCTTCAAGCTTTTCATCGGAAATTACACTCTCTTTTTTTATACCATAAATTGAACGCCTATTTTTTACTGCCTCATAAAACCCAATACTCATAATTCTACCTCCAATACTTTTAATAATGATTATCATCTAATACTTTCTATCTTAATTTTACCACCATAGTATTATTTGTCAATAAATATTTTATTTATTCCACATTCTGAGCAATTCTTCACTTTTCATGATAATTTTTTCTTTTAATCCATATTCTGAAACTTCTTCAAAGGTTTTTTCAGGAAATATATCTAAATCGGTAAGTTTTTCATATACTTTTCCCATAACTGATGCTTCATCACTAAAAAATTCACTTCCTCTTATCCTTATAAATCTCCAGCCTAACCTTTCCAGGATAGCCTGTCTATTCATATCATCTAAAAGCTTATCTTCTCCATGCCATTTATCACCATCACATTCAAGTGCAATCTTATTTTCACCGCTCAGTATAACCATATCTATCCTATATGCCCCTACTTGCCATTGAGGAACTACTTTATATCCTTTATTAATAAGATATTTCATAACCCGTTTTTCAAACTCAGATTCAGCCTTTTTCACATTAATGTTAAATTCGTTTTCTCTTCCTTTTGAATTTTTAAAATAACTTATTAGTTCTTTTCTAATATCTCCAAGCTTTAAGTCATTATCCTCATCTAAGGAATGAACTAACCAAATCTGATCTTTGGCTCTGCTTACTGCAACGTTATATCTCTTTTTATACAAATTATCATTACCATATCCATTAAATCTTAAAGGACCAATTCCTTCATTAGTATCTACCATTGAAAGAAAGATAACATCTCTTTCATCTCCTTGAAAATTTGCTGAGTTTCCACACAGTATCCTTCTTCTTCTATACTCCTTTGGCTCCATTTTTCCTTGTAACATTTTATCTATAAGGAGTGCCTGTTTTTCTCCTCTTAATGTAATTACACCAAAAGTACTGTTTTTATACTCTTCTCTTTCTAAACAAGCCATTATTAAAGCTACTATTACTTGTGCTTCCTTTTCATTAACTTTATTTTTACAAATAGCATTTTCTACCCTATAACAAATAACGTGAGGTTTTGTATCTACTTTACTGGAATCTCTTAGTGGCTTTATTTGGCCATTATATGATAAAATATTGGAGTATTGTATTATTTCTGGAACACATCTAAAATGCTCTTTCAGTCTCACAGGCTGATAGCCTGCAGTTTGAGCTAAATCGTAAACTGAAAACTTCCCAGAATACAAAAAACTATTAGGAATATCGAATAAATATTCTTTTATCAGCCTATCTATATCTTCTGCTTTTTCACCTATTGCTAATGGACTGACCTGTTCATTGTCTCCAACAATTATTACTTGTTTGCCTAAAAATAATGCTACTATAGCCACGAAATCAGCCTGGCTAGCTTCATCTATTATTACAACATCAAATTTATTTTGGCTAGGGTTAAAGCTTTCAACCACTTTTGTTAATGGCATTATCCAAACAGGTACTGCACTTTGACATTCTGGCATTAATTTTCTTGCCTCTGCCTTTAAAAGTTCTGCCCTCTTCCCTTTCCCTGTTCCTACTTTTCTCATTATCTGCCTCCAGGCTTCGATTGCCTGTACTTGCTTTTTGCTATTGCTAATGCTGTTAAGTCTTTCCTTCCAAGCCTTTTTAAAAGCTAATTCAGAGGTGTTTTCCTTTATGTTATTTTCCACTTCTATTATTTCATTTTGAATTTTTTCAATTGATGAATTATTTCTTCTTTTTATTTCTTCATTAAATTGTGCAAAAAGCCATGCTTTTTTTATATCTGAAGGTGGCTTATTATTGCCATGCACTCCCTCTCTCTGCTTAACTGCCTTTGCCCAAGCCGGCGCTGTTTCTCTTAGCTTATCTAATAACTGCTGTCGTCTTCTTACATAATCTTCTATACTTTTTAATCTAATTAAAGCATCATAGAAATTGTTATATAAAGTTATATCATTTCTAATTATAGCTTCCTGAAATCCCCTCATTATACGACTATTTTGATCCATGCAATATATATCAACCAATTCCTTTAAAGAAGCTATAGCTTTTTCACATTCTTTATATGATAACCTATAAATTTGAGAGTTAACTGCAGCTATAAGCTTATTTCCAAAATTAAGTTTTATATGCTTTAATTTGCTAAAGTTCTCACTTGATAGGTCAAACTCACCGTCTAAACTTTGAATATTTAATCCATAAACCTTTAGTTTTTTTAATATTGGCTCCCACTTTTCTTCACGCCAATTAAGGTTCTCCTTTATAATAACGCAATACTTTTTGCAAACTGCTTCAAAATTTATTCCCATTTTATCCGACTTTTCAGCGCCATAAGGTACTAACTGCCTGTCCCATCTTAATCTTAGCTGTATTCTTTCGTATTCTAAATTGTAATAGGCTAGCACTGCTTTAAATTCGTTAATAGTAGTTGGAATTTTCCCATTAACCCTGCAATTATTTATTGCTTTTTTCATATCTTGATTAAACATTAAGTCCAGTCTTGTTACCTTACCGCTGGTTTCAAGCTTAGATATTATTTTTTCCAATTGATTTTTAATGTTAAACTTGTCCTCAAGGTGTATAATTTCTGGATTATATTTAATTATTTGCTCAGAAACCTCCAGTGATAACTCATATACTTTATCAACTTCATATATAAGATTTATCCATTGCTTTTTTAATACTTCTTCACTTCCAGCTTCAATAGCAGCTAGTGTCCATTCCATATCTAAATTAATATTAATCAAAGCTTCGTTAATATCATTAATCAATTCATTTAACTGCTCTTTTGTACAATTACTTTTATTGTTCCAACAAGTTTTATATTCGTTTAACTTATCCTCTTTAAATTCCATTTTTTTATTTATTAAATCATTAAATTGGGCTATTGATAAGAGCTCTGTTGTTTTTATTAGATTAAAACTCAACTCTTCTTCATCCTCTTTTGTTACAATAGCATTTATATTATAAAGCTCAATTATATCTTCTTCCAATAGAGAAGGGAGAACATATGGCGATATCGGTTCAGGTATCCATCCATATGTATCTCTGTTGTCATTAATAAACCTTGCTGCCTCTATAGGCTTATATTCTTCTCCTCCAACAACAATAGGCCTATACTCATTGAGCCTAGTATTTTTTAGTTGAAGCCTTAAATTATTTAACTTTTCTATTTCTTCTCTTCTAACTTTTTCTAATATATCGATTTGCCTTGATAACTGTCCAATATCAAGACGTGACCTATTTTCATTTATTTCATCTAAAGTTTTTTCCATCTCATCTCTAGCTTCATTAGAAGATAGCAAGCTTAAGCATAGCGCCTGTAAGTTTTTTTCTACCTTTTCTTTCATTACAGATAATGCTTTTTCGCTATAGCTTGTTACCAGTATACTTTTACCCTCAGATAATAAATGTCCAATCATATTTGCAATAGTATGAGTTTTCCCAGTTCCAGGTGGTCCTTGTACTAATACAGAACCGTTCTTTTTTAAATATTTTGCCACTGCTAGCTGCTCAGAATTTGCAGGCTTAGTAAGCAAAATTTCTTCATCAATACCATTCATATCTAATGTTCCAATATGATTGGCAGGTTTTTTTTGAAAATTTCCTATTATATCATTTAAAAATTCCGGAAGTTCCATATCTTTATTTATTTCTTCTAATATCCCATCGATAGCACTATTAAAGCCTAAGTTTCTTTTTCTTAAAAAAAGCACTGGTCTTCTATAAATTTGAGGTACCTTTTTAAGCTTTTCTAATTCATTTTTTGAATTTAAAAACTTACCCTTTGCACTTAATGCATTTGATAGCCTATTTAAAAAAGAATCAGTAATTTCCCCATCTGCAGGAGAATATAAAGACTTTTCAAAATCAATATAAATATCCTTAAGTAGTTCATCGTTTATATGGTCAATATTATAAAATACACTTCTATATAATTCTGAATCATTTTCTGCAAGCTTTAAAATAAACTTAGGTATATTAGGATCAAACTCTAATTTGACCTTTTGAAGCACTATAGGATGATCTATTGTTATACCTCCACCGTTATAAAATAGTATGCCATCTCCAAACATAAGTTCCACCGATTCAGCTTCTTTTTTTAAATTTGAATATAGACTGTAAAATTCATTAAATAAGTTATCCACAATTCTTAATGGTTTTTCTCCACATATCCACTTTTCCCTTTTGGATTCCCATTCTACAAACTGTTTTATTAGGCTTTTATCTTCTTCTATATCTATATTTTTATATGTTACTATAGCTTCTACGTCTTCCATATCCCCCTGAAGGTGGCTTTTAATAGCTTCTGGCGGCTTTGGGCATTCACTTAAAACAGGTCTAACAACAGTTAATAATATGTCATCCTCTCTATCTTCACAACAAACATTATTATATATTTCAGGTTGTTCTATTAAATTATCCATCCATTTTACCCAAACTTGGTTTTTTATATCTAAAATCAATGGGTTTTTTATATCATTGTATTGCTTTAAAAATTGGAAAAGTCTTATTGCTTTGTCTTTCATACTATCCATATTTATTTTGTCCTCTCTTTAAAATGATAAATTTAATAAGGCATCTAAAAACCTTTATTTTTTAAATGCCTTACCTTATTTTATATCATATTTTATACTAGCAATACAATCATATGTTCGCACATATTTAAAAAAAGTTTTTTAGTTGTTTTTTATGTTTAGTACAATAGCTTTAAGCCTAGACATAGATTCTATTGAATATCTTATTCCTTGAGTTCCAAGCCCGGAAGATTTAACACCTAAAAATGGGAAGTGATCTGGTCCTCTCTCCGTTTTATTATTTACCTGCACAGTACCAACTTCAAGCTTATCAGCTACGTAAAATGCATTGTTTATATTTTTTGTAAATACAGAGGATTGTAATCCGTATTCTGAGTTATTTGCTATAGCTATAGCTTCATCCACATTATTTACCCTTATAATAGGAAGCACTGGACCAAAAGGTTCTTCCCAAGCTATTCTCATATCTAAGGTTACATTATCGAATAATGTTGGATAAATTATTCGACCTTCTCTATTGCCTCCAATAACTAAATCAGCACCTTTTTTCTTTGCATCCTCTATTAAACCTTCCACAAAATCTGCTGCTTTATCATCTATTAATGGAACGATATCCATATCTCCTTCTGTTGGATTTCCAACCTTTAAATTGCTTATAGAATATTTGAGCTTACTTACCAATTCATCAGCTATACTTTTCATAACAAGAATTCTTTTTACTGCTGTACATCTTTGACCAGAATAAGAAAAGGCCCCTGAAATTATATTTTTAACAGCATCGTTAATATCTGCATCTTCCAATATTATTGCTGCATCCTTTCCTCCAAGCTCCATTAAAAGGGGCTTCATTGATGTTATTTTTGAAATATGCTGTCCAACCTGAGTACTTCCTGTGAAATTAATGAAATCAACTAAAGGATGAGTAACGCAGTAATCTCCAATTTCACTACCTCTTCCGGTAATTGTATTTATAACCCCTCTTGGAACTCCTGCCTCGTGGAATAGTTTAGCTAAATACAAAGCAGAAATACTTCCTTGAGTAGGTGGTTTTAATACTACAGAGTTTCCAATAGCTAATGCTGGAGCTATTTTAGAGGCAGATAAATTTACTGGATAGTTGAAGGGTGATATAGCAAGAATAACACCTAAGGGCTCTCTTTTTACTATGGAAATTTTATTTCTATCTGATCCTGGAAAGCTTTCCCCTGGAATAGAACCACCTTCTATATTTTTAACTGTATCCGCTGTAAACCTTATAAAATCAGCTGTTCTTTTCACTTCTGAAACAGAACTTTTTTTATCCTTTGCAATTTCATAAATCATTATTTCAGCTATTTCTTCTGCTGATTCTTCAATCAGTTTAGCAGCTTTATATAATATATCTGCTCTTTTGTTAACAGGAACATTTCTCCACATTGTTTGAGCTTTTTTAGCTGCTTTAAATACCTCATCAACTTCTTTTGTACTCATAGATTGAACTTTTCCCACAATTCTATTGTCTATAGGAGATTTAATTTCAATGGTCTTACCAGTTTCCGAGCTTACCCATTGTCCATCTACAAGGTTATTATACACATCATCATTTACAAAACTATTCGACATATTATCACTTCTTTCTC
This sequence comes from Bacillota bacterium, assembly GCA_021781655.1. Lineage (GTDB taxonomy): Bacteria > Bacillota > Clostridia > Clostridiales > Clostridiaceae > JAJXWJ01. Next base: position 13,879 of record JAJXWJ010000070.1, read on the forward strand.
ATAAGAACTACTTACTAATAATAATTATTATAATCTAAATTGTCATGCAATTTCAATAATTTAATAAGTAAATTTTTATTTTTTTGTAATTTATTTTATTGATTTTAAAATAAAAAGCTTGTTAATAAGTTATCACTTAAGTTAAAATAAAATTGTTTTCAATTTATTTTAACAAATATTTTTTTTATTTACTAGGAAGTGACTTTATATTAATGGGAAAGAAAATAATAATCGACTTTATTGGAAATAACAAATTTAAATACATAATAGGCATAATATTTATGTTATGTACCTCCTACATTCAAACCTTATTCCCCAAAGTTCTTGGCAATACTATAGATATATTAAAAAATAATAATTTTAATGTTTTCTCCATATATAAAAATATTTTTTTCATAATTGCTATTGCACTGGGAACCTTTATTTGTACATACGTATGGAGAAACCTTGTAAATGGCAGTGCTAGAAATTTAGAATGTCATCTTAGAGAAAAATTGTTTGATCACTTTCAAAAGCTTGCTCCTGAATTTTATAGCAAAAGAAAAACTGGTGACCTAATAGCTTATGCTATAAATGATATATCAGCAGTGAGAATGACTTTTGGACCTGCCACTGCCATGGCCATAAACGGTATTGTCGTGTGTATCATTTCAATTTACTCTATGATTATGGCTATAAACTGGAAATTGACTTTGCTATCCCTCATACCAATACCTATAGTAATACTTTTCATGTTAAAAATTGGTGTTATCGTTAGAATTAGATTTAAAAAGGTTCAAGAAACCTTTGCTAAGATATCTGATAGAGTTCAAGAAAATATTTATGGAATAAGGGTAATAAAGTCTTATGTCCAGGAGGAAGCTGAACTAGAAAATTTTGAAGCTTTAAATGACGAAATGATGAAGGCAAATATCGATATGGTTAAAATATCATCCTTTCTTTCACCATTGATAGAACTATGCTTTACAGTAAGCTTTGTTCTCAACCTAATTATAGGTGGTAATTTAGTTTTAAAAGGCTCCATAACTCTAGGCGATTTTGTAGCTTTCAACGGATACTTAACTATGATAATGAATCCTGTTATGTCTATAGGAAAAATAATTACTGTATTTCAAAGAGGCATGGCATCCCTTAGCAGACTAGATGATATACTAAGTACAAACATAGAAATAAAAGACTGTAGCAATGCTATTTTTGATCCTATAAAGGGCGATATAACTTTTAACAATTTGAATTTTGCCTATCCAGGTTCCATTGAAAAATCTTTAAAAAATATATCCCTCCATATTCCAAGAGGCCATACCTTAGGTATAGTTGGAAAAACCGGCTCTGGGAAAAGTACCTTAGTAAACTTATTATTGAAGCTTTATACTGTAGAAAACGACCAAATTTTCATAGATGAAAATGAAATTAATAAGTTTTCCTTAGAAACTTTAAGAGCTTCCTTTGGCTATGTCCCCCAAGATAATTTCTTATTTTCTGCTTCAATTAAAGATAATATGATATTTTTTAAAAACATATATTCAAATGAAGAAATTATAAATGCCGCTAAAAACTGCTGTGTTTATGATAGCATTATGAACTTCAAGGATGGCTTTAACACTATCCTTGGAGAACGTGGGGTAAACCTATCTGGTGGTCAAAAGCAAAGATTATGTATAGCTAGAGCTTTAATAAAAAATCCGTCTATACTTATATTAGATGATTCCTTATCTGCTGTAGATACTATAACAGAAGCTCAAATAATCGAAAATATAAAAAAACTAAGAAAAGATAAAACTTCAATAATAATTGCTCACAGAATTTCTGCTGTCAAATGTGCAGATGAAATTATTGTAATGAATGATGGATATATTGGTGAGATGGGCACTCATAATGAACTTTTGGCAAGAAAGGGGCTGTACTATGATATATACAAAGAGCAATACGATGAAGAAAAAAAGTCAATCAGTTAAAATGCAGAGCATTAAGAGACTTATGCTCCTTACAGTCCCTCACTTAAAAAAAATAATTATTGCTGCAATTTGCGTACTTCTCGTCAACTGTGGGGAGCTTATTAAGCCTTATATATTAAAGCTTGTAATCGATGATTTTTTAGTAAAACATATTAGTAAAATAGGATTTTATTCCATAACCAACATGGGAATTATTTATTTTATAGTAGTAGCTCTTGGAGGTTTCTTTTCCATTGCTGAGACATATCTAATAAATGTAGCAGGTCAAGATATAATGAAAGGTCTTAGAAGCAAAGTCTTTAAAATAATACAGTTTCTTCCGTTAAGTTATTTAGATAAAAACTCCTCTGGAAGGCTAATTACAAGAGCTACAAATGACGTGGAAGCCTTAAGCGAAATGTATACTGATGTTATAATAAGCTTGTTTCAAGATGTATTTTTGCTAATTGGAATAATTTATACTATGATTGTTTTAAATTTAGGCCTTGCTTTAATTTCTTTTACAGTGGTTCCTTTTATGGTGCTTATAGTTTTTCTACTAAAAACAAAAATAAAACAAAACTTTACAAATATGAAAAGCTTAATTGGAAAAATAAATGGCTTTATGGCAGAAAATATTTCAGGTATGAAAATTGTACAAATATTCAGAGCCGAAAAAGAAAAAAAGGATGAATTTTTAGAACTTAATGAAGCTTATGTTAAAACTACTCTATTTCAAATTTGGTTAAACAGCTTTTTAAAACCAGCTGCCGATGTTTTCCAAAATCTTTCTATAGCACTTATTATATGGTATGGCATGGGTAAAATTGCAAACAATACTTTACAGCTTGGTGTTTTGTATGCCTTTACTTCTTACATAAAACAATTTTTTAATCCTATTTCCGACATGGCCGACAGTTATACTACAATCCAATCTGCTTTAGTTTCTGCAGATAGAATATTTGAATTAATCGATGAGGACGACAATTTAGAAGATTTATCCTCTGGAATACCTCTTTCAAAAATTAATGGAGATATAGAGTTCAAAAATGTATGGTTTTCGTATAATGACAAGGATTGGGTTCTAAAAGATGTAAGCTTTAAAATTAATAAAGGTGAAACTGCTGCTTTTGTAGGAGAAACCGGTGCAGGCAAAACTACAATAATTAGTATTATAAGTGGATTTTACAAAATTCAAAAGGGACAAATTTTAATAGATGGCATCGATATTAATTCTATTAAGAAGAAAGATTTAAGGAAGAATATATCCGTTGTCCTTCAAGATGTTTTTTTGTTTTCAGGTACAATTGAAAAAAACATAGCTTTAAATGATAATATAGAATCAAAGGTTGTAATGGATGCTTTAGAAACCTGCTGTGCAATGGATTTTATAAATAACCTTCCAAATAAAATGCAGGAACCGGTTATGG
>JAJXWJ010000157.1 GCA_021781655.1 Bacillota bacterium
ATAAGATTGTCTTTTATCTACAGAATCATCTCCTGTTAGAGCTATACTCTCTATATTACGCGCGGAAAATTCTCTTGCCATAAAATTTGCATGCTCTTTATTTACGCAAAAGCCTACACATTTTTGATAATTACCATCGTACCCATAGAAGTCCGTCTTCTCTATAATGAAATCTACTCTAGAATTAATCATTAATATTTTAGATATTTCAGCATAGTCATCAAGGTTTACTCCCTCTAAATTTGCACTATCTATATCTGTTATTCCAAAATAGTGAAAAGGGATAATAAGCTCATTTTCTAAAGCTTCATGGAGTCTTATTTCTGTTGCAACATTGTTATCAAATACATCAAAAATATTTCCCGAGTCGCATCTCTCTGGAGTAGCTGTCATTCCTAGTAAAAACTTAGGCTTGAAATAATCTAAAATCTTCGTATAAGTAGGACTTGTACTATGATGAGCCTCATCAATTACTATATAATCAAATTCATGTCTATTAAAATTTTCTAAATTTCTTTCCATGGTTAAAACAGTTGCAAAAAGATAATTTACATTATTATCTTTAACTTTTCCTGTGTAAAAACCAGCTTTTATATCTTTGTTTTTGCAAATATTTTTGTAAGTTTTCTCAGCACTCCTTAAAATATCTTCCCTATGTACTAGAAATAATAACTTTTTAGGCGCAAAATTTAAAACATCAAAGGCTGACATATAGGTCTTCCCTGTACCTGTTGCAGCTATAACTAAAGCTTTATTTTCACCTGAATTTCTAAGTCTATTTAAATTATCCACTGCCTTTATTTGCATTGTATTTGGCTTTATAATTTCGTATTCTGAAAAATCAACTATATTATTACGTTCTGCTTTGCGTATTTTACTTATAAATGCTTTGTATTTATCTAAGAATTCATCATCTACAAAGCCTATTTCATTATATATGGAATCAAATTCTTCTAAAACTTCATTAACAAACTCCGTTTCTTTTTTAGATATAACCATAACATTCCATTCAACGTTACTCTTTAATGCCCTCTGAGTTATATTAGCCGAACCTATAATTATTTTGTAATTATCCTCATTTTCAAAAATATAAGCTTTAGTATGAAACCCTTTTTCTTTATCTGCAATAAATATTTTAAGATCTATGTTATTAAAAGCTTTAATTTTTTCTAAGGCCTTAGGCTCAGTAAAATTAAGGTAAGTTGATGTGATTATCCTGCCTCTTACACCTTTTTCTTCTGCCCCTTTAAAAGAATCTAATAATAATTGCAGTCCACTAAAATTTATGAAAGCAACACTAAAATAAAAACTCTTGCATTCCTCCAAACTTAATTTTAGTTCTCTTAATAAATTGCCTCTCTGAGAATTAACAATTAACTTATTATGTACAATATATTTTTCTTCTATTATGGTTTTAGGCTCTAATTCTTCTATCCCTTTAAATTTAAGTTTTTCTGATAATTCATTTAAAACACTATCCATATCTTCTCCTATAATCATGTTTTATTTATCCTACTATGATTAATTTATGTATTATATCTATATCTTACCATAAAACTGTATATTTTTAATAATCCTATTAAGTTTTTATCTTCTGATTATTTCATGAAAATATAAGGCATGTTCCATATAATTTAAAGTGGTCCCCATGTCAAGGACATTTATAAAAAAAGGCATTAAATCTTAAATTTAAATCATGTATCTTATCCTCATAAGTACTGCATCTGTCCAGATGTATTTCATCTTTCATATGTCCAAAGAAAGATTCCTGTGGTGCATTATCCCAGCAGTTTCCACGTCGTGACATAGACTGCCTCAGTTCTTTATCTTTCAGTAACTGACGGAAAGAAATGCTGGTATAATGACAGCCCTGGTCTGAATGAATAATAGCATCCGTTTGAAGACTGTCTCCATGTTTATCAATTAGACCAGCTAATAATAGTCAAGTAAATTTTAAAAAAAGTTAAATTATAAAAAAGTGCATAGAAAACAAACCGTTTGAAAACACGAACGGTTACAAAAAATGGAATTTAATTAAGCAATCTTGCTTAGAGAATTATTTTCTAAAAACATTTGTTTATGTATTTTAGGATCTCTTTGCTCAAAGGGCATTTGATTTCGAAGCACAGCAAAAATGTAGTTAATAATTTTATGCATTATAGCAACTAAAGCAATTTTAGGCTTCTTACCTTTGAGATTATTTTGATAATAGTCTAATAACACTGCATTTGTGGGATTTCCACTTCGATTACGTCTTATTGAAGCAAGTGCTACAGCATATAATGCTCTTCGACCTATTCGGGTTCCACGTTTTGAAATCCTATTTTGATCGCCTTGAAATTTACCAGACTGATTAACAGAGCTATCAACACCAAAGAATGCTACAAGGTGTTTAGGTTTAATAAAGCCATTAATATCACCAATTTCAGCTATTAATGTAATTGCTGTCAAACGTCCTATACCTGGAATAGAATCTATTAGTTCAATATTTTCTTTTATAGATTCAGGAAATTCAGATGATTCAAGTAAAGTATTTATTTCACTTAATAAAGTACTTATTTCTGATTCAAAAGTTTTTATTAATGTCAAAGAACTCGATATTTTAACAGCTAGACCGTTCAGCGGTACGCCAATGATATCAGCTTCTTTGGCAGCATTAATCAGCTTAGAATATATATTTTCACACCAACATAAACTCCTTCTAGAATTTTCAATTAAAATTTTAATTATATCTTCTTTAGGTGCATCTAATATTGATTTTGGAGTTTGATAACTACTCAAAATTTCAATTGATGTATTGGAAGTTGGCTTTGAAAATATTGTATTATAATTTGGAAAAATAACTCGTAAATCAGCAGATAGCTTCTTTTTAAAGGTCGAACAGCTATCTGTGAGTTTATAATATTCTCTAACTAGATTTTTCAAAAGGAAAATATCAAGATCAAGTGATTGAGATAACTTAATATTTTGAAATTTTCCTATTGTTGCAATAGCTAAAGCATCTTTTTTATCATTTTTCACTTTTCTTATATCCATATTTTTGTTACACTTAGTAATGAGTGGATTGATAACAAATGTGTTATCAAAATTTTTATTGAGATAGTGGAAAAGAGATAAGTGGTACACGCCGGTGGACTCCATGAAAATGCCTGTTTTCATGTTAAACTCTTTTTCCACTTTTTTTATTTCATTAACTAAGTGGTCAAATCCTTTGGCATCATGCTTTATCTTAAAAGATTTCTTATAAACGTCACCATCCGGTGCGAGTATTGCAACATATGAAAAATCAGCTGAAACATCAATTCCTACTACAGGACTATAAAAAAATTTAGACATTGTATATATCTCCTTTAAATTTAATTTGAGATAGAATAGAACTTCCAATCTATCAGATAGCTTATAACCTTGTTTGTGACACGGGTAATTCCCAAAGGGAAACCCAACCAGCTAAACATAGAATTCTACCTGATGGAATGATACGCTATTTTGCGGGTATGAACTAAAAAAGCTTCCCAAGGATATCACATCTATCTTCTATTCAGGAGTATTATACTAAACTATATTAAATTTGGTTAGATTCCTTTTTGGAATTAATATAAAAAACTATTTTAAATACGAAATGCAAATTGATTATAATATATAAGAT